>CAMJHW010000030.1 GCA_946405645.1 uncultured Bacteroidales bacterium | reverse complement strand
GCACCCAGCCTCTGTCCTTCAAGCTCCTTAGCCCGGAGCAGGGGACCGTCGAGGTATGGAACCGCAACCATTTCCTCAATGCATCATATTACAAGACTACCTGGACGCTGACCGCCGATAACGACGTGGTGGCATCCGGAGTAATGGATATCGACCTGACCCCTCTCAGCCGTAAGGTCGTCAGGATTCCGCTTGTTCGCCCCGAGCCCGTTCCAGGCAAGGAATACAGGCTGAATTTCAGTTCCGTGCTGGCTAAGGATGAGAAATGGGCCCCTGCCGGACACGAAGTGTCCTGGGACCAGTTCGAGCTCGATGCCTGGAATGTCCCAGCAGCACCTAAACCCGCTTCCGGCAAGAAGGTCCGGATGAGCAGCGCAGACGGCTTCATAATCGCAGCCGGTGATGGATTCGAATACCGCTTCGATTCCAGGTCCGGAGCTCTCGTGTCCATCAAGGTGGGAGGCAAGGAGATGATAACCGAACCTCTCCATCTTAACCTGTGGCGCGCCCCCGTCGCCAACGAGCTTGACGGATGGAACGGCCGCAACGCCGGTAATGCGAGAGTCTCCGGATATGGTTCGATAGGACATGCCCAGGTACTCGCTTCGCATTATTATTCGGCCGGGCTGGACCGTATGGCTTATATGCCGGTATCGGTGCAGGCGCGCGAGGCCGGTGACGATATCGTCGTCGATGTGCGCGACCTCGCGTTGTTCGGCGCCGGCACCGGCAGGACGATGCAGCTTGACGCCTATATCAGCGGCAGGTCCTATGACGGATTCGACGAGACATACAGTTGGAGGGTGTCCGGAGACGGTACCCTGACGTTGCTGCACAAGGCCAATCCCCAGGGGCAGATGCCTCAGTGGCTGCCGCGCCTGGGCCTTACCCTGAGCCTTGACAAATCCCTCCGCCAGGTCGAATGGTACGGACGCGGCCCCCAGGCCTCGTATCCCGACCGCAAGACCGGTTACAGGATAGGCATTTGGAAGTCCGACATGGACGAGATGTACGAGCCTTACCTGATCCCGCAGGATTATGGCCTGAGGACTGACAACCGCTGGGTCCGCCTGACTGACGGCTCCGGAGCGGGACTGGAGTTCTCGATGGACGCTCCTTTCGCTTTCAACGCCTACGACTGCACCACTGACAACCTGACCAAGGCAGTGTACCAGTACCAGCTGGTCAGGGGAGGGGATATCACCCTTAACCTCGATTACGTAACATCCGGCGTCGGCTGTACTGCCCGCGGCATCTTCGATGCCTACCGCGCCTATCCCGCCGGCTACACCCGCACTGTCACCATCCGACCTGTTAAATGATCGATAATATGAAACGAACCGGACTTGTTCTCCTTCTGGCATCCTGCGCTGTTCTGCCCACGGTGTTCTTCGTATGCTGCTCGGGCCATGCCGGCAAGCAGCTTCCTTGTGACATCTACGCTGCCGGAGGAACTCCGTGCGTGACTGCTCACAGCACCACGCGCATCCTCTATTCCAAGTACCATGGCCCGCTCTATCAAGTGCGCCGCGACTCCGACGGACAGACTCTGGACGTTCGCACTGACAAGGACGGCTATGCCGACGTGGCGGCGCAGGACCGCTTCCTGGAAGGAAGCCTTGGCCGCATCACGGTCATCTACGACCAGTCGGGAATGGGTAACGATCTGGTGCAGGCCAGTCCGGGTACGTTCCTCGGCCCTGAGACCGGAGGTTTCAACACGCTGCCAATCGCCGATATGGCTCCCGTGCTGCTGGACGGCCGCAAGGTCTATGGCGCCTATATTATGCCGGGAATGGGATTCCGTTGCAACAACGCCCGCGGACTGGCCATCAACGATGAGCCGGAGGGAATGTACTACGTCATCGACGGCTTCCATTACGACAGCGGCTGCTGTTTCGACTACGGCAACTCTTCGACCAACGGCCTTGCAGTCGGTACGGGTACTATGGAGACCACTTACTACGGCACTGCCACTGCCTGGGGCAGCGGCAACGGCGAAGGACCCTGGATCATGTCCGATATGGAAGCCGGCCTCTTCTCCGGCTACAACGCCAAGAAGAACGACGTTCCTTCCATCACCGACTGGGCCTTCGTGTCGGTGTTCGTCAACGGCGGAGGCGGCAACCAATGGGATCTCCGCGGCGGTGACGCCACCAAAGACTCCCTGATTACCTTCTACAGCGGTGTCCGCCCGCACACTCCGGACAGCGATGCCTACTATCCGATGCACAAGAAGGGAGGAATGCTCCTGGGCAACGGTGGCGACAACGGCAACGGATCTGCCGGCACCTTCTTCGAGGGAGTCATGACAGTCGGTTATCCGACCAACGAAGCCATCAACAAAGTACAGGCGAATATCGCGGCGGTCGGTTACAAAGCATATCCGCTCAGCGTCTCCCGCATCACTTCCTTTACTCCCGGACAGAGTTCCGAAGTGAGCGTAGCGTTCAGGAACACCACCGGCAAGGCGGTGAAGGATCTCTCCTTCGAGGCGGCCGTGCCTGACGGCTGGACGGCCGAGGCAAAGGCCGGCGCTGCCGGAAAGGTTGACGTTGACGGAAATGTTTCCGTGACATATACTCTTACCGCGCCGGCGGGGCGGTCGGCGGGGTTTGCCCGCTTCACCGCCCGCTGGAGCGGCGGCGAAGTCTCTGTGGCGGAGCGCGTCCGCAGCTCCGAGGCGGTGAAGATCAACGAAGTAGGTTTCCCCGCCGCCGTCGGGCGCACGGCTTTCATCGAGCTGTACAACGGTGGTGACGCAACGGCTGACCTGTCCGGAGTGGAGCTTGTCGTCCGCCGGAGCGGCTCGGCCCCGGTCAAGGCGCTCACGTTCCCCAAGGGAACGTTCGTCCGCCCCGGAGCCTACCTCACCATCGACCAGGGCGCCTCTGCCGTGACGGCGCCGGCCGCTGCCGGTTCCGACGAGGTGAATCTCCTCTACGACCTTTCCGCCCTCGATAAAGTCGAGATAGGTGGCACACAGTACGGTATAGTCCGCAGGGGTACGCCGGCCGGGGAGTTTACGACAGTCTTCACTCCGGTCTCGACCGGGCCGTGGATGACCGTCCCCGCAGGGGCGACCTCCGTTCCGGTCGCCTCAGTCGCGGGCTTTGTCCCCGGCGAGAAGATGGGCATAGGCCTTGGCGGCGAATATGAAGTCGTCACTGTTACGTCCGTCGGCACTCCTTCTACGCAGAGCGTCCTCTCCGAGGCCGCCAAGGCCGGCGACACTATGCTGACGATCGAGACCACCTTCGCACTGCTTCCCGGCTCGCAGGTGACCGTCGATACCGGCGACCGCACCGAGGTCGTCACCGTCAAGACGCTGGTGCGCAGCTCCAACCCTCCCGCGCCGCGCCGTTTCGGCCAGGCGCAGGAGCCGCACGTCCCCGGCGTCATCGAACTGACCGAACCGCTTAAGAAAGACCATATGCTCAGCGTGGACGTCTCCTGCCCCGGAACGGGTGTCAGCTTCACTCCCGCGACTCGTGTCGCGCATATCAGCGGCGAGGCTGTACAGCCTCTCGGCGCTCCCTACAAGTTGGATGCCCCTTTGAAGGAGGATGTCCCCGCCTATCAGGCGGTCGGGCTTCCGACCACCCTTCAGGCGGTGCGCGACCTGCTGGGCGCTCTGGTGGGCGAGCCAGCTCAGGGCGACCGCCTCGCGATGGGCTACGCCCCTTCGCTCACGGCGGGCTCCATCGCCCTGGTCGATCCGGCCACGGGCGCGGTCCTGGACGCCATCGTCTATGGTTCGCAGCAGAGCAGTTCCAGCGCCAATGGCACCATCACCAGCCCTGAACTGGCCACCCTCGAGGGCGTCCAGTCCGGCGGCGGTTGCATCGCGGTCCTGCCGCCGATCCGCCCGTCCTTCGGACGTGGCGGAGCCATCCAGCCCCCGACTCTCTACCGCAGCCTTGTCCGCTATCCGGACGGAGAGGACAAGGACATGCTGTGCAGCGATTTCAGGCTTACTTCCATCCCGACTCCCGGCTCGCAGAACAGCGTCGCCGCAGAGTAGGCATACAAAAACATAATATGGCATCCTGTGCATTTATTAGTGTCAGGATGCCATTTTTGTGAACCATTGTATTGTTTTTATGACTATTTTTGAGGTAAGTTATTTAGCTAACCATCTTTTTCGTCTTTATTATGGATACGGATTTCGTTGCTTTCCTTCGTCGTGAGAATCTGTCTGAGAATACAATTATGGCCTATTCCTATGCCGTAAAGGATTTCTATGCGCATGACGGAGATTTGACCAAGCGCAAGCTCCTTGCATACAAAACCTACCTGATGGAGAATTTCAAGCCAAAGACCGTCAATCTGAGGATCCAGGCGCTCAACAAGTACCTCGAGTTCTCGAATCAGCCCAAGTTGCGTCTCAAATCCGTCCGTGTCCAGGAGAGGAACTATCTTGAGAACGTCATCAGTGACGCCGACTATACCTTCATGAAGAACCGTCTCCGTACCGAGCCCAATCTCGAGTGGTATTTCATCGTCCGTTTTCTGGCGGCCACCGGAGCCCGTATCGGAGAGTTGATCCAGATAAAAGCGGAGCACGTACATCAAGGATATATAGACATCTACGGCAAAGGCGGCAAATACCGCAGGATTTTCATCCCTAAGAAACTGCGCGAAGAAGCGGAACTGTGGCTCACTCATGAAGGGCGGAAGTCAGGGTACCTCTTCATGAACCGTTTCGGAGAGCGTATCACCACGCGCGGGGTGGCCCATCAGTTGAAAACCTTCGCCACCAAGTACGGGATAAACCCTGATGTGGTCTATCCCCACTCTTTCCGTCACCGTTTCGCCAAGAATTTCCTGGAGAAGTACAACGATATCGCCCTGCTCGCCGACTTGATGGGTCACGAAAGCATAGAGACCACCCGCATCTACCTCCGAAAGACCAGCCTTGAGCAGCAAACCATCGTCGACCGTGTCGTCACCTGGTAAACCAGGTGGATGGTACATATTCTTGCGAAAGGCTGAAAGATTGAGTAACTTTGGGAATCAAAACATCCCGAAGCAATGAAAATCGCAATAGCCGGTACAGGTTACGTCGGACTCTCGATGGCCACGCTGCTCTCGCAGAGACACGAAGTAGTGGCAGTTGACGTCATCCCTGAGAAAGTCGGAAAGATCAACGACAGGATAAGTCCCGTCCAGGACGAATACATAGAGGCTTTCCTCAAGGAGAAGCCGCTCAACCTCACGGCTACCCTTGACGGCAGGACTGCATACAAGGATGCTGACATCGTAGTCATAGCCGCTCCCACCAATTACGATCCCAAGCGCAACTTCTTCGATACTTCCCACGTGGAGGAAGTGATCGAACTGGTCCTCGAGGTCAATCCCGATGCGGTGATGGTGATCAAGTCCACGGTACCCGTGGGCTATACCAGAACGGCCAGGGAGAAGTTCAGCTACCGCGAGCGCCTCGCCGACGGCACCTTCAAGGTCGTCACTCCGAAGATCATCTTCGCTCCGGAGTTCCTTCGCGAGTCCAAGGCGCTCTACGACAACCTCTATCCCAGCCGAATCATCGTCGGCTACGACGGAGATTCCCTCAGGCAGCCGGCCGAGACCTTCGCCGGCCTCCTTTCCGAGGCTGCGCTCGCTCCGGACGTCCCCGTCCTCTTCATGGGATCAACGGAGGCCGAGGCCGTCAAGCTCTTCGCCAATACCTACCTAGCCCTTCGCGTCAGTTATTTCAACGAGCTTGACACTTACGCCGAGATGAAGGGCCTCGACACGCAGGCCATCATCAACGGTGTCTGTCTCGATCCTCGCATCGGAAGGCATTACAACAATCCCAGTTTCGGCTACGGAGGGTATTGTCTGCCAAAGGATACCAAGCAGCTTCTGGCCAACTTCAATGACGTTCCCGAAAACCTCATAAAGGCCATCGTCGAGAGTAACCGTACCCGTAAGGACTATATTGCGGACCGCGTCCTTGAAAGGGCGGGGTACTATAGCGCCAACAGCGCCTATGACTCTGCCAAGGAAAAGGATGTCGTCGTCGGAGTCTATCGTCTCACGATGAAATCCGGCTCGGACAACTTCCGCCAGAGCGCCATCCAGGGCATTATGAAGCGCATCAAGGCCAAAGGTGCCAAGGTGATCGTCTTCGAGCCCACCCTGGAGGACGGCACGACCTTCTTCGGAAGCCGCGTAGTCAACGACATTGCGGCTTTCAAGTCTGAGGCTGACGCCATCATCGCAAACCGTTACGATTCCGCCCTTGACGACGTCCAGGACAAGGTCTATACCCGCGATATCTTCAAGCGCGACTGAGCCCTTGGGGGTTCCCGCGAGATTTGCTATATTTGTTTGATATGAAAAAGGAGGTCGGGAGATTGTTCAAAGCGAAGCTGGTCGATGCCCTCAGGGCTTTCGACGGTTTCTGCAATGAAAACGGCCTGGACTACTACGCATGTTCGGGGACTACGATCGGAGCGGTCCGTCATCAGGGATTCATCCCTTGGGACGACGATATCGACGTGTTCATGCTGCGGGCGGATTATGACAGGCTGATGGAGCTGTCTTCCGCTCTTGCCTCCACGCATTACCGCATAGCGAAACTCGGCGATGAAGGGTATATCTATCCCTTCGCGAAGTTCATAGACACCGGCACGACTCTGATCGAGACAAGCGATTTCCCCGGCTGCTGCATAGGTGTGTATGTGGATATCTTCCCTCTGGACGAGGTGTCGTCCTCCATTGGCGACGTCCGGTCCAAGAAGGTAAGGTTCGAACGCCTTCTCGACGATTTCCAGCATACTTACCGCCGCCTGTCCTTCGGATGGATCGCATACAATGTAAAGAAGTTCAGACTCGCCGAGCTCTTCAGATCCCTCTCCATCGGTCTGGGTTCGGAGAAACGCAAGGAAGCGGTCAGGGACAGGTTCATCCGCTACGAGAACGACTGGAGCAAGGAGCATGGCCCCTTGCTGTACACTCATCACGCCATCTACAAACTGGAAAACGAGCTGTTCGAGAAATCGGTGTTCAGCGACTACCGGTACATGCCGTTCGAGGACTTCCGGATCAGGGTCAATACCGAATATGACAAGTATCTGACCCAGCTGTTCGGAGACTATATGACGCCTCCTCCCGTAGACAAGAGGGTGTCCGCCCATCATCATTATTACCTTAACCTGAAGGAAGGGCTGAGCCTCGAAGAGGCGACTGACCGCATCAGGAGGGGAGAAAGACTGGTTTATTAACAAGTTGGAGCAATGCCCGGAGCAAGCAGCAAATCATACACCCTGGCCAGGAACACCGCGTTCCTGTACCTCCGTATGATCATAGTGATGCTGGTGTCCCTGTACACCTCCCGCGTCATCCTCCGTACCCTCGGGTTCGAGGACTTCGGTATCTATAACGTCGTCGGCAGCGTCGTCGTGTTCATGAGTTTCCTTCAGGCTGCTCTCCGCAATGCCACTTCCAGGTACATTGCCTACGATCTGGGCGTGGGTGACGTGTCCAAGTTGAGCCGGACGTTCTCGATGGCCGTCAACAGCCATTTGCTTCTGGCTCTCGTTTTCTTCATCGGAGTCGGAGCCGTCGGAGAATGGTTTGTCATGCACAAGCTGAACATACCCTCGGGGAGACTGCATGCCGCAGGCTGGGCTTTCCTGTTCTCGCTTACCACTTTCTGCCTGTCCATCGTCCGCACTCCGTTCGAAAGCAACATCCTGGCCCACGAGAAGATGGATTTCTATGCTCTGACAAGCGTGGTCGAAGTCGTGCTCAAGCTTGTCGTCGTCTTCCTTCTGGTGATATCTCCGATCGACAAGCTTATTGCCTATGCGTTCTTGCTGACGATGGTCATGCTGATCCTGCTCGTGTGGTATGTCGTCTATTGCAGGATGAAGTTCAAGGACTGCGAGTACAGCCGGTGTTGGGACGGGAAGATCTTCAGGCAGTTTACGTCGTACTCCGGCTGGAGCCTCCTGGTCAACGGCGCGACCATCACCAGGAGCCAGAGCATCAATATTTTCTTCAACCTGTTCCTGGGTGTTCTCGCCAATACCGCCATGGGCATTGCCAACCAGGTGGTCTATACCTTGAACACTTTCGTGACCAACTTTACGCAGGCTTTCAAACCCCAGATCATCAAGTCCTGGGCAGAGAAGGATTATGGCTATTTCAACAAGCTCGTGCTCTCTACCTCCAAGATTTCGTATTTCCTGCTCCTGTTGGTGGCCATACCGATAGTCGCCAATATAGACTATGTCCTCAAGTTGTGGCTTGGCGAATTTCCAGAGATGAGCGCCGTCTTCATCGAGACCATCATCATCTATTACCTGATAGACGCCCTGCAGGAACCGCTCGTGGTGTCGGTCCACGCCACCGGCAAGCTCAAGGTCCATCAGATAATGATCGCCGGCATAGTGTTCCTGGTCATCCCCATCGCCTATATTATGCTCAAATGCGGATGCTCTGGAACCATGGTCTTGGTAATGAACGCCTTGGCAAACCTTGTCTGCGCTATATGCCGGACGCTCTATATGAGACGTCTTATCTCGCTGGATCTCAAGGAGTATTTGAGAAGGGTGGTGCTCCCGCTTGCGGCCATCACGCTTGTTTCCCTGCCCGTCCCTCTGATCATGGCGCGGACCATGCCGGCTAATTTCGGCAACTTTGTCCTGATCTCCGTGGTCTCGGTCATTATTTCCATAGCCGCTTTCTGGTTCCTCGGCCTGAACAGGGCTGAAAAGCAGTTCGTCGTTGAGAGCCCGGCGGCCGCCAGGCTCTTGCCCGCATTCATCAAAAGACGTTACGAATAGATATGCCCAAGGTTTCAGTCATAGTTCCGATCTACAAGGTGGAGGATTTCATCGCCAGATGTGCGGAGAGCCTGTTCGCCCAGACTTTGGACGGCATCGAGTTCGTCTTCGTCGATGATTGTACGCCGGACCGTTCTATGGATATACTTCAATCGGTCATCGATGCGAACCGCGAAAGGATGGAGGAAAAGGGATGGTCCGTAGTATTGGAGCAGATGCCGGTAAACAGCGGCCTGCCCGCTGTGCGCCGCCGCGGCATCGAGCGTTCCACCGGCGACTACATCATTCATTGCGACAGCGACGACTGGCCGGAGCCGCAGATGTACGGCTCGATGTATGAAGCCGCCGCAAGGAACGATGCCGACATCGTCATATGTGACTTTGCCGTTAACGACGGCACTAAGGTGATAGAGCAAGTCAAGGGTGCCGGATCGACTGACAAGGACCGGCTCATACGCGACCTGCTGCTTCAGAAGTATTCCTGGGCAGTCTGGAACAAACTCGTTTCCAGAAGGTGTTTCATCGACGGTCTCATTCCGCCTAAAGGCAATATGGGTGAAGACATGGTGCAGACCTTCCAGCTCTTGCTTAACGCCGGTTCTGTCGCATATGTCCCTCAGACGCTGTACAACTATTTCCTCAACACGGCTTCGATGACCAATTCCCGGGATGATGAGACTATGATGAGATATTTCCGTCAGAGGATGGAAAACGCCGACATAGTTTACGATGTCCTGAAAAGGCACGGGCTGGAAGAAAAGTATGCGGACGAAATAGTCGCCCACAAACTCTTCATCAAGAGCCGTATCAGGAGAACGCGGTTCAATGGTCAGAAGCGGAGGATATGGAAGGATACATACCGCGAGATAAACGGCAGGGTCCTTTCCAATCCATCCATCCCTTTGGCCGAGAAGATCAAATTCGTAGGAACATATCTTGGAATATACCCTTATAGAAGATGAAAATCATTTCACAGAACAGCATCAAGGCGTTGGATATCTCTCCGTCGACCTGCCTGGAGTGGGTTAAGGAGTCCTTTTCGGTGAAAAAGGATTCCCAACTCCCGGCCAAGATCAGCGTGCATCCTCAGGGGTATGATTTCTATACGGCGATGCCTTGCCTTCTGCCGGCGCGTTACGACCGCGTGGGCCTTAAAATGGTCCACAGAGTCAAGGGCGCCGTCCCTTCGCTTGGAAGCGATATCCTTGTCTATGAGGCCTCCACGGGGAAGTTGCTGGCCTTCATGGACTGTGACTGGATAACGGCCATGCGGACCGGCGCTACGGCGGTCTATGCCGCACAGACCTTACGCAAGAGCGGCGATTTGACCTACGGTTTCGTGGGCCTCGGCAATACCGCACGTGCAACGATGCTTTGCCTGCTGGAATCGGAGAAGGACGTGCAGCACAAGGTACTTTTGAAACGCTATAAGGACCAGGCCGACCTTTTCATGGACAGGTTTGCCGCTTACGGCAATGTTACGTTCGAGGAGGTGGACGAAGTCCCTGAGATGATAGCATCGTCCGACGTCGTATTCTCCTGCATCACCGATGCGGACGGCCTGTTCTGCGAGGACGAGTCCCGCTTCCGCCCCGGTATCACCCTGATCCCGGTACACGTCAGGGGTTTCCAGAACTGCGACCTGTTCTTCGACAAGGTGTACGGCGACGATACCGCACCCATCAGGAGCTGGAAGTATTTCTCCCGGTACAAGCATTATGCTGAGCTGCAGGATGTGATCGAGGGAAAGGATCCTGGAAGGGAAAACGATAAAGAAAGGATATTGAGTTATAATTACGGTCTTGCCCTGCATGACATCTTCTTCGCATCGAAGATCTATGAGATGCTCAAGGACGATAGTCCCGAAGTGGAGATCATGAAGGAGACCGACAAATTCTGGATATAATGAATTACGCAGCAGAAAGAGCGATCATCCTGGCCGCGGGCGTCGGCTCGCGTCTGGCGCCGGTCACGCTTGACCAGCCGAAGCCGCTTGTGCGGGTGAACGGAGTCAGGATCATCGACACCATCATCGACTCGCTGGTCGAGGCGGAGATCGAGGACATCACGATTGTCCGAGGCTACAAGAAGGAGTGTTTCGACGAACTTTTGGAGAAATATCCCTTCCTTCAGTTCATCGACAATGAGCTTTACGAGACTACGAACAGCATCTCCTCTGCGCGCGCCGCTATGGACAAACTACACGGCGGATGCTACATCTGCGAAGCTGATTTGCTGGTAAGGAACCCCGAGGTTATCCACAAGTACCACACCTCCAGCGATTATCTGGGATCCTATGTCAAGGAGACCGACGACTGGTGCCTGGAGGAGAAGAACGGACGGGCTGTCAACTACCGTAAGGGCAACACCAATTGTTTCAACTGCTATGGCATCTCCTTCTGGACTCCGGAGGATTGCGACAAGCTCCGTTCCGATATCGAAAGCGTATGGAACGAAGAGGGCGGCCGCGACGTGTTCTACGAGTTCGTCCCGCTTGTACTCAGGAAGGACAATTACGATGTGAAGATCCGCGAGTGCCAGAAAGGCGATATCGTGGAGATCGACAGCTTCCATGACCTGGTGGTGCTGGACCCCGGATACAAGGGATACAAGCCCGGTAACGCACGGTGATGAAGTGCTATAAAGGATCCATCCTGAGTGTAAACGCCCGCGACGAGGTCTTCAGCTTCCTGGTTGAAGACCGGGGGAGAATCGTTTTTGTCGGAAACGAGCTTCCGGAGATTTATGCCGGTGTCGAAACGGTGGATTTGGGAAAAGGGGCTTTGATCCCGGCATTCGTGGATTCGCACCAGCATTTCGCCTCCTTCGCCATCTTCAACTCCGGTCTCAATGTGATGGATGCGGAGTCTAACGGGCAGATCTCGCAGATGATTGCGGACTTCTATGCCCTCAGCGGCAAGGCGAAGACCCTCATCGCTTTCGGGGCGTCGCCGTACAGCGTGAAGGAGAGGCGGCTTATCAGCCGCGAGGAGCTTGACAAGGTCTGTCCCGACAAGGAGATCATGGTGGTGAAGTATGACGGACACGCCTGCATCGTCAATACGAAACTTCTGAAGAAGATCGACGGCAAGGTGTGCAAGCTGCGCGGCTACCATCCGGATACCGGCGAAATGAACCAGGAAGCATTCTTCAAGGTGTCCGACTATATCTCCGGCTCGCTCAGTGTCATCGACCTCTTCGCGAGGATGCAGGACGCGGCCGATTTCGAGGCCGCCCGCGGCATCGGCATGGTCCACACGGTCAGCGGCGTCGGTTTCATCGCCAACCTTGACATCACAACGGAGAAGCTGTTCGCCAAGTCGTTGACCAATGGCTTTCAGGTGCGGGTGTTCCCTCAGTCGATGGACGTTTCTGTGGCCAGGTCGCGCAAACTGCCCCGTATCGGCGGGTGTTTCGAGTGCGCCCTCGACGGTTGCTTCGGCTCACACGACGCCGCGATGAACGAGCCTTATCTGGACGGAGGGGACGGAGTCTTGTATTACTCTGACGAAAAGGTCACTGCCTTCTGCAAGAAGGCCAATCGTGCAGGATTGCAGATCGAGATGCACGCCATCGGAGACAAGGCCTTCGACCAGGCCGCGCGCTGCCTCATGGCAGCCTTGGACGATTTCCCCCGCGAAGACCACCGCCACGGCATCATCCACGATTGCCTGCCCACTGAGGAAGGTATCAGGATATGTCGGGACTATCATATCGCGATGCCCGTCCAGAGCGCTTTCATCAATTGGAAGCAGGAACCGGACGAGTATCTGGAGAGCATTATGGGCGCGGAGCGCGTTTCCCGTCTCAATCCCATCCGGACTTTCAGGGACAATGGCATCGTCGTTTCCCTTGGCTCGGACGCACCTTGTACGGCGCCCGACCCCATCGTTTGGATCGACCGGTGCGTCAACAATCCCAACGTCTCCGAGCGCGTATCCGTCAGGGACGCGCTCCGCA
>CAMJHW010000029.1 GCA_946405645.1 uncultured Bacteroidales bacterium | reverse complement strand
CCCGCATCAGGATGCGGGCGCACTCGCGCCGGTCGCCCCGGCCGAAGGCCTGGGCGGTCAGCCCGCCGGTCCCCACCCTCAGGAAAGCGAAGTTCCAGTACAGGAGGTCGAATAGCATCGAACCTATGGAGATGCCGCCGATGAAGGCGGCGGCTGTGAACAGTTCGCTTCCGTGCAAGTGTCCCGCCACTGCTATATCCACCATTCCCACGATGGGAACGGTGATGTTTGCCAGGATGCTGGGTATGGCCAGGCGCAGTATTTCCTTGTTAAGGGAGTTCATACGGGAGGACTAACGGAATTTGGTGTCCTCCTCGAGCATTCCGAGGTAAGAATTGTACCGCTCCGCGCTGATGCGGCCTTCATCTACGGCAGCCTTAACGGCACAGCCCGGCTCGTGAGTGTGCGTGCAGGGAGTGAAACGGCACTCGCGCGACGCTTTGAGCATCTCGGGGAAATAGAGCGCGATTTCTTCCTTTTTGAGATCCACCAGGCCGAAACCGCGAAGGCCGGGGGAGTCGATTATGCAAGCTCCGTCGGAGGTCCTGTACATCTCGTATAATGAGGTGGTGTGTTTACCCTGAAGGTGCGCTATGGAAATGGTTCCAACCTTGGGGTCCAGTTCCGGGTCGAGAGCCTTGATGATGGAGGATTTGCCCACGCCGGACTCTCCGGACAGCAGGCAGACTCGTGTGCCGATGGCGGCTCGCAGCGCGTCGATGCCCTCGCCCGTACGGGCCGAGGTCTCGATGACGCGGTAGCCCGCCCCTTTATATATCCTCTTGAAATCTTCTATCTGATCGACGGCGAACTCCCGGTAGAGGTCCACCTTGTTCAGGACTATGGTCACTGGAACATTATATACCTCGCAGGTGACGAGGATGCGGTCCAGGAACGGCAGCTTGATCTCGGGGAAATACAGCGACACGATGATAAAGGCTTCGTCTACGTTGGCGGCGATGATGTGGGCCTGCCGCGAGAGATTGGTCGAGCGGCGGATGACGTAGTTGCGCCGGTCGTGCACCTGCGTGATGGTGGCCGGATGCTCCGGCGTCGGCCGGGAGCCTTCCGCGAAGGCCGCGCCGGCCCCCGCCGGCTCAGCCCCTTCGGGTCCGCCGGCGCCGTCCCACTCCCAACTCACGCGGTCGCCGACCGCCACGGGATTGGTGGCGGTGCTCCCCTTGAGCCGGATGCGGCCGCGCAGCACGGCCGGGAACAGGTCCCACTCCGGCAGGCAGCTCAGCAGGTAGTGGCTGCCGGCATTCTTAACAACTGTCGCTTCTCCTTTCATCTCCGCAAAAATACGGAAAAATACTTATCTTTGCAGTACAAATCTCAGACTTGCATGATTTCCGAAGCATACATCAACAGGACGGTGAAGGAGATATTCGAAGAGATCGAGTTCCCGGCCGTTCCTGCAGGGTTGTACGACCCTCTGCGCTATATGATTTCGATCGGGGGGAAGCGCATCCGGCCCAAGCTCTGCATCCTTACCTATTCCATTTTCAAGGACGACCTTTACAATGAGATCGTGGAACCGGCGCTGGCGTTGGAGGTGTTCCACTCCTTTACCCTCATCCACGACGACATCATGGACCGTTCGCCCCTCCGCAGGGGGATGCCGACCGTTTGGAAGAAGTGGAACGAGGACACCGCCATTCTCTCCGGAGACGTGATGAACATCGACAGCTACCGTCGCATTGCGATGACGCCCGAACGGGTGCACGGGAAGGTGATGGAGCTTTTCACCAGGACTGCGATGGAGGTCTGCGAAGGCCAGCAAATGGATATGGACTTCGAAAAGTTCCCTCAGGTCCCGATGGAGGACTATATGAAGATGATAGGGCTTAAGACCGCCGTTCTGCTGGGCTGCTCGGCCAAGATCGGCGCCCTGATAGGCGGAGCTTCGGACGTGGATGCGGATTTCCTGTACGATTACGGTTACAGGCTCGGCCTGGCGTTCCAGGTCGCCGACGACTACCTCGACGCCTACGGCGACGAGAAGGTCTTCGGCAAGCCTATCGGCGGCGACATCGTCAACGGCAAGAAGAGCTGGCTGATCACCCGCGCCCTCGAGAAGGCCGAGGACAAGGAAGAGATTTTCGAGGCCATGGCCATGCCTTCGGACACCGATGAAGAGAAGGCTGCCAAGATCCTTGCGGTAAAGGATATCTATAACCGTCTGGGTGTGGATGACGACGCCCGCGACGAAGTCGCCCGTCTCACTACCCTCGCGATGGACGCTGCCTTGAAGGTCAATGTCAATGCAGTGCGGATGGAGATGCTCCGCCGCTTCGCTGACTCGCTCGTCTCCCGCGCAAAATAGTATTCTATGGAAAGGTCCGAGCTTGAGATAATGGCCCCTGCGGGTAATTTCGAGTGCCTCGCGGCCGCGGTCCAGGGCGGTGCCGACTCGGTCTATTTCGGTATCGGCCACCTGAACATGCGCTCCCATTCCGCGAACAATTTCAAGGCGGAGGATCTGCCGGAGATAATGCGCATCTGCCGTGAAAACGGCATCAAGGGTTATATGACCCTGAACATCACACTTTACGATGAGGAAATGGACGAGGCGCGGAGGGTGCTGGACCTGGCGAAGCAGGCCGGCATCGACGCCGTCATCGCCTCGGACATGGCGGCTATCCTTTATGCCCGACGGATAGGCCTGGAGGTGCATATCTCCACGCAGCTGAGCATCTCCAACGTCGAGTCGCTGCGTTTCTATGCTCAGTTCGCCGACGTGGTCGTACTGGCGCGTGAGCTGCGGCTCGACCAGGTTCGTGCGATCCATGACTTCATCGCCCGCGAAGGGATAACCGGACCGTCCGGAGAGCTTGTACGCATAGAGATGTTCGCTCACGGTGCTCTTTGTATGGCCGTCAGCGGCAAATGTTATCTGTCCCTCGCCGAGTACGGGACTTCCGCCAACCGCGGCGCCTGCCTGCAAGTGTGCAGGCGCGGCTACCATCTCACCGACGAGGAGACCGGCTTCGACCTCGTGGTCGACAACAAATACCTGATGTCCCCCAAGGACCTTTGCACGATCGATTTTATGGACAAGATCGTCGAGGCCGGGGTGAAGGTGTTCAAGATTGAAGGTCGGGCGCGCAGCGCTGAATATGTGAAGCGCTGCGCGGCCTGCTACCGGCGCGCCGCCGATGCCGTCTGCGACGACACGTACACGCCGGAGCTCGCAGCCTCCCTCAAGGAGCAGCTCGCCGAGGTGTTCAACCGCGGCTTCTGGGACGGGTATTATCAAGGGGCGTATATGGGCCAGTGGAGCGCCGTCTATGGCAGCCAGGCCAAGCGCAACAAGGTCTATTGCGGCAAGGTCACCAACTGGTTCGCCAGAATAGGCGTCGCCGAGATCCAGGTGGAGTCGGCGCCTTTGCATTCGGGCGACAGCTGCATCGTGATAGGCCCAAGTACGGGTGTAGTGGAGTTCACTGCGGATGACATCCGTGTGGACTACCAACCCGTGCAGGAAGTCGCAAAGGGTGTCGCCTGCTCGGTCGCCCTTCCGGGCGGAGAACGTCTCCGCCGGGGCGACAAACTCTATCTATGGGTGGAAAGGGAACCTATCGTTCCAGCGTCTTCAAAGGAAAATTGAAGTAGGTGTCGGGATAAGGCTCGTCGATGAGGGTGAAGTGCCACCACTCGCAATCGTAGGGCTTGAAACCGTGGTTGAGCATAGCCCTGCGCAGGATCATCCTGTTGCAGAACTGCTCTTTGGTGATATCGGCATCGCCGGTGTATTCTCCCGTGTCGGGATTGCCGCCGTAATCGGGGTGGCTCTCGATGCCGAACCAGTCGTGCACTCCTCCCATGTCAAGTTCCTTTCCCGAAGCCATGTCGAACAGGGTCAGGTCTATGGTGGATCCGCGCGTATGGCCTGAGGTCTCGGCTATATACCCGCGCTCAAACAGATAGGCTTTCTCTTCATGGGGGTAGAAATACTGTCTCATCAGTGTGTCGGCGATGTCTTTTCCCCATCTGACGAAGTGGTCCACCGCTCGTTGCGGGCGATAGGCATCATAGACTTTGAGGCGGTATCCCTGCTTGACGACTTCGTCGCTGACGGCCCTGAGGGCCTCGGCCGCTTCGCGTGTCATCAAGGCCGTCGGCTCCAGGTACCCGTCGATGCGGGCTCCCACGAAGTTGTATGTGCCGAAATACCTGGCCTCGATGATGGCGTCAGGGACGACGTCGGTGAGGTTGACGAACCCGCTGCTGTCCATCTCAGGCGCAGTCTTCGGACTCCTCATCAAATTGATGACAAAGGGAATGGCGAACAGGATGCCCGCCGCCAGCCAGAACCTGTAACCGAGTCTCTCCATAAATGGGCTATATCTGGATAAGAGGTTTTTCCAGGGCTTCCTTGAGCTGCTCGTCGGTGCGCAGGCGTACCTCTATGCCGGCTTCCTGGAAATAATAGCGGACGACGATCTCCTCCTCGATGAAGGGGATGATCTCATCCTTCTTCAGGTTCAGGAATGTCTCCTTGTCCATGTCGATGGCCTTGTCCAGGGCCTCGATCTGCTCCTTCATGCTCTCGGCAAGTCCGTCTGATTCGAGCTCGCGCTTGACCTGGTCGAAATAGGTCTTGGCGCTGGAGCGATAGTCGAATTCCTTGCCCTTGGCGAACTCCACGAAGTCCTTGTAATCGGCATCCGTGAACCGGAACTCCTTCAAGGGAGCGATGGCGGGGTGCTTGCGGACAAACTCCAGCGCATACTGCTCCACGATGCCGCTCATTACGACGGAGTAGGTCAGCCGGCTGTACTCCTGGTTCTTGAGGGTGACGTCCGGAGTTATGCCTCCGCCGTCACGGACAGTCCTGCCGTGGGCGGTCTTGAACTCGCGCGTGAGCGAGTCCGGGATGTGTCCTACGGACCCGTCCTCGTTGCGGCGCGAGTAGTCGATGGCCTGCACGCAGCGGCCGGACGGGGTATAGTACTTGGCAGTGGTGACCTTGAGCTTGCCGTTGTAAGGGAGCGGGCGGATGGACTGCACCAGGCCCTTTCCGTAAGTGCGGGAGCCCATGATGGTGGCGCGGTCGAAATCCTGCAGCGCGCCGGCCACGATCTCGGAAGAGGATGCCGTGCCGGAGTTGACCAGCACCACGACGGGCAGCTGAGTATCTACGGGGTCCGTCGTGGTCTTGTACTCGAGCGAGGAGCGGTCATCCTTGCCCTTGGCGGTCACGACGACCGAGCCCTTGGGAACGAAGATCGAGACGATGTTGACTGCCTCCTGGAGCAGGCCGCCACCGTTGTTGCGCAAGTCCAGGACAAGCTTCTGCATGCCCTGGGCCTTTAGGCGCTGCACGGCGGCCTTCACATCGGCGGCCACTCCTTCGGTGAATCCCGACTGGAGGATATAGCCGGTGGTGCCGTCATCGAGCATCCCCGCATATTCCACGTCGGGAAGCTTGATGCGCTCGCGCACTACGGTGACGTCCTTGATTTCTCCGGTATAGACCTTCTTGACGGTAAACACCACAGAAGTTCCCGGCTTGCCCTTCATCTTCGTAGTGCACTCGGCGGCGGTCAGGCCCTGGACAGGCACGCCGTCGATGGCCGTGATTTCATCTCCGCAGCGGAACCCGAGCTTGTCGGCCGGAGATCCCTTGTAGGGCTCGTTGACTATCACGTTGGATTCCTTGTCCGGCTTGTAGATGACGGCTCCGAAACCGCCATAGGACTTATTGAGGAGCATCTCGAGGTCTTCCTCATCCTCCTCGGGGATATACTGGGTATAAGGATCGAGGTCGTCGAGCATGGCGTCGATGCCCACCCGCTGGATGCGGTCCAGCGGCAGCGAATCGACGTACACGCGGTTCAACTCCTTGAGTATTCCGTTCTGGATCTCGACCCACTGGCCGAGCTTGAAGCTTTTCGAGCCTTCGGACACCTTTGACTGTCCGGAAACAGTGCCGGCGACCATCAGCGCCGCCAGCGCAATGCATATGGTTTTTCTCATAATTCTCAGCTTTTCAGGCTTTGTCTGCCGGATTCCTCCCTCCAGCAAACAATGTTCCACAAATGTACGCATTTTTAATCATTCCCCGTAGAGCTCGCGCAGGACTTTGAGGGACTGGACGTTGAGGGAGGACTCGGAGTGGTGGGCGAGGTACTTCAGGAGTATTTCCGAGAGGGCGTTGCGCACTTCGCCGTTCATGGGGATGAGCATAGACTCGGCGAAAGGGGCCTGGACGAACTCCGACAGGAGGGAATAATAGCGCCCCGCGAACGGAGCGAGGGCGTCGGCTGACGGGCTGAAGCCCATCGCCACTGCGAGATCCGTCAGGAAGCGCAGCGGGTAGTTGGAGAAATCCCTTTCCATGGCGTCCAGGGTCAGGATGCTGCGCTCGAGCCACTCGAAGAGTCCGGGCTCGAGCACACCCTCCTTGATGGCCCTGTATAGGACCTCGCTCATGAAAAGGGTCATCGTGTTCTTGTAGATGTTGGACCTGATGCCGGTCAGGGGGTATTTGACGGTCACGCGCCCGGCACGCCACAGCGTTGTGCGCGTGCTCTCCGTCACGTCCGCCTCCAGAATGTTGAGGGGCAGGAACTGCGACATCGGAGTCTTGCGTGAGACCTTGATGACGAAACTTTTGCGTCCGTAGTCCCGGCTGATCGTATGCAGGACTACGGAATTCTCTCCCAGTTTGGTGAGGTTCAGGACGATCAGGTCGGAATCCATCTTCAGGCCTCTGCGGACATCTCTCCGGCCGCGTTTTCACGCAGCCATTCCGCCATCGCGCGCAAGGCTTTGCCGCGATGCGAGATGGCGTTCTTGGTGTCGTCATCCAGCTCCGCCACGGTGTTGTCAGGGAACTCGTCAGGGATGAACACGGGGTCGTAGCCGAAGCCGTTGCCGCCACGGCGTGCCGGGGCGATGACGCCCTCAAGGGTGCCCTCGAAGAAGTGATGCTCACCCTTGAAGATAAGGGTGACGACACTGCGGAAGCGGGCGGTGCGGGGCTCGCCGGGATGCTTCGCCAGCTCCGTCAGGAGCTTGTCGATGTTGGCCTCGAAGTCGTGCCCCTCGGTCGCGTAGCGTGCGGAATGCACGCCAGGCGCGCCCCCGAGGGCGTCCACTTCGAGCCCCGTGTCATCGGCGAAGCAGTCCATCCCCGTCCGTGCGTAGATGTAGTTGGCTTTTATGACGGAGTTCTCCAGCAGGGTATCCCCCGTCTCCGCGATGTCTTCGGTGATGTCCATGTCGGCGGGGCTCAGCAGGGCGAAGCCCCCGCCGAGGATCTCAGCGGCTTCGCGGAGCTTCCCTTTGTTTCCCGTAGCGAAAATGATTTTCATCTTGATGGGCTAGCCGGGGAAGAGACCGAAGAGCTTGGCGTCGATCATGTCGGTGACCTTCTCGAAGTCTTCGGGACGGTTGGCGAACTTGACGTTGTCGGCGTCCACCACCAAGAGGTTGCCTTTGTAGCCGGCGATCCACTCGTCATAACGCTCGTTGAGACCGGTGAGGTAGTCGATGCGGATGCCTTTCTCGTACTCCCTGCCGCGCTTCTGGATCTGGGCGACGAGGTTGGGGATCGAGGACTTAAGGTAGATCAGCAGGTCCGGCGGATTGACCATCGACATCATCAGGTCGAAGAGGTCGGAATAGTTCTCGAAGTCGCGGGTGCTCATCAGGCCCATCGCGTGGAGGTTCGGCGCGAAGATGCGGGCGTCCTCGTAGATGGTCCTGTCCTGGATGATGATCTCGTCGGTCTTGGAGATGTCCACCACGTCCTTGAAGCGCTTGTTGAGGAAGTAGATCTGGAGGTTGAAGGACCAGCGTTCCATATCCTCGTAATAATCGGCAAGATAAGGGTTGTAGTCCACCGACTCGAATTTCGGTGTCCAGCCGTAATGGGCGGCGAGCATCTTGGTCAGCGTGGTCTTGCCGCTTCCGATATTTCCGGCGACTGCGATATGCATGTTGTCAAGATTTAGATGTTTTCACAAATATACGATTATTCGGGGAAAAGCCCGAACAACGCGGCGTCGATCTTGTCCGTGATGAAGGAAAAGTCCTCGGGACGGTTCTTGAAATCGAGGTTGTCCGCGTCGATGACCAGGACGTTGCCCTTGTAACCGGCTATCCACTCGTCGTAACGGGCGTTCAGGCCGGCCAGATACTCCAGGCTGATGCTCTGCTCGTAGTCCCTTCCCCTCTTCTGGATCTGCGACACAAGGTGCGGTACGGAGGATTTGAGATAGATCAGCAGGTCGGGCAGCTTGACCATGGACATCATGAGCTGGAACAGCTCCATGAAGGTGTTGTAATCCCTCTCCGAGAGATTTCCGAGAGCTTTGTTGTTGGCGACGAAGATATAGACTCCCTCGAAGATGGTACGGTCCTGGATGATGGTGTCCTCGCTGTTGGCGATCTCGAGCACGTCCTTGAAACGCTGGGCGAGGAAGTAGGTCTCGAGATTGTAGGACCAGCGGGGGATATCCTTGTAGTAGTCCTCCAGATAAGGATTGTAGCTGACGGCCTCGTATTTAGGGGTCCAGCCATAGTGCTCGGCCAGCATGCTGGTGAGAGTGGTCTTGCCGCTGCCGATGTTACCGGCTATTCCTATGTGCATGTCGGGAGGGTTTTTCGGTTATCAGCACAAATTTACTAAAGGTTTTTCTTATTTTTGTGAGTTAGTTTTGTTTTTCGATGCTTAAGCTTGAATATTTCCGCTGCAACCCCGTGTTCCACGAGAACTGCTGGGTAGCCTATGAAGGGGGTGGCGCAATCGTGGTGGATCCCGGTTTCATTGACGGGCAGGAGTTTGCACCTTTCGCGGACTTCATCGGCAGGGAAGGGCTCCGTCTGGAAGCGATCTTCATAACCCACGGTCATTTCGACCATATCTTCGGCGTGAACCGCTGCCTGGACGCTTTCGGCAATATCCCGGTGTACATGCACCCCGAGGATGTTGAGCTCATAGGAATGGCGAAGGAGATGGCCGCCCCTTACGGCGAACACCCAGACCCGGCGTTCGACACTGTCGACGCGGTCGACGGCGACGTCATAGATGCTGTGGGAAGGAAGTGGGAAGTTATAGCCACTCCGGGGCACACCAAAGGAGGGTTGAGCTTCTACTGCCGTGACGAGAAGCTCTTTTTCAGCGGAGACACGCTTTTCGCAGGTTCGATAGGGCGTACGGACCTACACGGAGGGGATTATGGCAAACTCATAGTATCCATCATGGACAAGCTTATGGGTCTGGACGGCGACACGACGGTCATCCCCGGCCATGGCCGGCCGACGACCATCAGCGACGAGCGCACTCACAATCCTTTCCTCGAGCCCTGGGGGGAGAAGGAACAGGACGGCATCGACTGGGACGCAGACGGGATAGAGTTGAATGGATAAGGAGGACTTCATAGTCATAGAAGGCGCCAAGGCGCACAACCTCAAGAACGCGGATGTCACCATCCCGCGCCGCAAGTTCGTGGTCGTAACCGGCCTCAGCGGCAGCGGCAAGTCGTCATTGGCGTTCGACACTCTCTATGCCGAGGGCCAGAGGAGGTATATGAACACCCTCTCTCCTTATGCCAAGCATTTCATGGGGATATTGGAGAAACCCGAGGTCGAGAACATCACCGGCCTGAGCCCCATCATCGCCATCGAGCAGAAGACCACGGTTGGCAATCCCCGTTCCACCGTCGGCACCATCACCGAGATTTACGACTTCCTGCGCCTGCTGTACGCCCGCGCCTCGCGGGCATATTCTCCCGTCACCGGACGGGAGATGGTCAAGTACAGCGACGCGCAGATAGTCGATCTGATAATGTCCAACTACGAGGGACGCAAGTGCATCCTGCTGGCTCCTCTCGTGCGTGGCCGCAAGGGCCACTACCGCGAGCTCTTCGAGCAACTCCGCAAGCGCGGATTCGCGCAGGTGCGCATAGACGGGGAGATTGTTCCGCTGAATGAGGTGGACGCCCTGGATCGCTACAAGGGGCATTTCATCGAGCTTGTCGTGGACAAGCTGAAGCCCGGAGCCGGGGATGCCAAGCGCATCCGCGACTCCGTAGTCAACGCCCTGAACATGGGCAAGGGCGCCTTGGCGCTGCTGGACATGGAGACGGGAGAGCTCCAGCATTATTCCAAGCATCTGGTCGATCCCGACAGCGGCATCTCGCTGCAGGAGCCGGCGCCGCACTCGTTCTCCTTCAATTCGCCGGAGGGCTATTGCCCGCACTGCAAGGGTCTGGGAATGATCGTGGACGTGAACATGGACACGATCGTGCCGGACCGCAGCGTGAGCATCGCGAACGGCGGCATAGTCCCGCTGGGCAAGCTCCGCGAGAACCGCAAATACGATGTCGTGCGCGCCATCGCCCGCAAGCACGACTTCTCCCTGTTCGCTCCGATAGAGGAGATCCCGGACGAGGCCGTATCCCTGTTGGTCTATGGTTCGGACGAGCTCTTCCGCATCGGCGACGGCGCTCAGAGCGAGATGGTGGGCTGGGACGGAGTCGTCGAGGATATCGACGACAAGATCGTGTGCCCCGTTTGCCACGGGACCCGTCTCAACGAGAACACACAGTACTTCAAGATAGACGGCAAGACCATCTCGGAAGTCTCCGCGATGGAGATCTCAGAGCTGCAGCGATGGCTGGCTTCCCTGCCGGAGAAGTTCTCCGACAAGGAGCGCGCCATCGCCCGGGACATCCTGAAGGAGCTGACCGACAGGGTCGACTTCCTGATGGATGTCGGCCTGGAATACCTGTCCCTGGACCGTCCGACAGGTTCGCTGTCCGGCGGCGAGAGCCAGCGCATCAGGCTGGCGACGCAGATCGGTTCCAAGCTGGTCAACGTCATCTACATCCTGGACGAGCCGTCCATCGGCCTGCACCAGCGCGACAACCGCAAGCTCATAGCTTCGCTGAAGACTCTGCGCGACGAGGGCAATACCGTCATCGTCGTCGAGCACGACCTCGAGACGATGCTCTCAGCCGACTGGCTCGTCGACGTCGGCCCGGGCGCCGGAGAGGAGGGCGGCCGCATCTGCTACAGCGGCCCGGTCTCCGGCAGCGGAAGCTTTCTGGCTGAGTCCACGACGCTGAAGTATCTGGCGGGGGAGGACTCGATACCGGTTCCGAAGATGCGGAGGCGCGGGAATGGCCTGACGCTCGGCGTGCGCGGCGCGAGCGGCAACAACTTGAAGAACCTCGACGTCGACTTCCCTCTGGGATGCTTCATCGGCGTCGCCGGCGTCAGCGGCAGCGGCAAGTCCAGTCTCGTGAACGAGACTCTCGTGCCGGTGCTCAAGAACAAGTTCTATCGCTCCAAGCTCAAGCCGCTGCCGCACCGAGAGATCGTCGGCATAAAGAATATCGACAAGCTCATCGAAGTGGACCAGGGGCCTATAGGACGCACTCCTCGCTCCAATCCGGCCACTTTCACCGGCGTTTTCAACGACATACGGGCTCTTTTCGAGGACACTCCGGACGCCAAGGTCCGCGGCTTCAAGGCCGGGCGTTTCTCGTTCAACGTCCCCGGCGGACGCTGCGAGGAATGCAAGGGCGCGGGCATCAAGGTCATCGAGATGAACTTCCTACCTTCGGTCAACGTCGTCTGCGACCAGTGCCGCGGCCACCGCTACAAGGAAGACACCCTTGCGGTCAAATACAAGGGAAAGAACATCAATGACGTGCTCGAAATGCCCATCTGCGAGGCCTACGAGTTCTTCAAGGGCATCCCGCGCATAGCGCAGAAGCTTCAGGCCCTCGTGGACGTCGGCCTCGGCTACGTCCACCTCGGGCAGTCCGCCGTGACCCTGTCCGGCGGCGAGAGCCAGCGCATGAAGCTTGCCGCCGAGCTCTTCAAGAAGGGCACCGGCAACACCTTGTACGTCCTCGACGAACCCACGACGGGGCTGCACTTCGAGGACATCAAGGTCCTGCTCGACGTCCTGGGCAAGCTCGTGGAACAGGGCAATACCGTCATCATCATCGAACACAACCTCGACGTCCTGAAGAGCGTCGACTACTTGATAGACATGGGACCGGAAGGGGGAGCCAGGGGAGGCACCATAGTCTCCTGCGGCACGCCCGAAGAGGTGGCCGCCGACCGGGACTCCGTAACGGGAAATTATTTAAAGGAAATACTATGACAAAGATTGAAGCCGCCAGGCAGGAGTACCGCGACTGGTGCGAGGCCATAGGCATCGACAACCTCGACAAACTCAACCAGACCCTTGCCGAAGGCAAAGGCATCGAGCTCATCAACCTCTGCGAAGCCCGTCAGGAGCGCAAGTACGCCGGAATGGCCAACCAGATCTACTGGCGCCGTCACGTGTCGCGCATCGTCATGATCTCCGGACCGTCGTCCAGCGGCAAGACTTCGTCGTCGCTGCGCATCGCGCAGCAGTGCCGGGTGCTCGGCCTCTCTCCGAAGGTCATCGAGCTGGACAACTATTTCGTGCCGCGCGACCAGACCCCGAGAGACGAGAAGGGCGAATACGACTTCGAGTCGCTGGGGGCGATGAACATCGAGCTGCTCGACTCCAACCTGAACGACCTCCTGGCCGGCAAGGAAGTCATCATCCCAAAGTACAACTTCCAGGAAGGCAAGACCGTGATGGACGAGAGCAGGAGGATGAAGCTGGGGGACAATGACATCCTCTTCATGGAAGGTATCCATGCGCTGAATCCCGCACTTACCGCTACGGTTGACCAGGACCGTATTTTCCGTATCTACATTTCTTCACTCTCCGCCCTTCCCGGGGGCGAGAAAGTGCACAATTCCACCACCGACAAGCGTCTGCTCCGCCGCATCGTGCGTGACAACCGCACCCGCGGCATCTCGCCCGAGCGCACCCTTATGCTCTGGCCCGGCGTCCGCCGCGGCGAGACCCTCAACATCTTCCCCTTCGAGGAGAATGCCGATACGGTCTTCAACTCTTCGACACTGTACGACACTCCGGTGCT
>CAMJHW010000028.1 GCA_946405645.1 uncultured Bacteroidales bacterium | reverse complement strand
CGACCTCCTCCCTGCCGCCTGAGAGTTCGGTATAGTAGGCCTGAACCACGGGGGCCAAGGACTCCGCGAGGTTCTTCCGCCCCTCCGCGATCGGAGCGGCAAGGATAGAAAGCCTCGCGTCGAACGCATCCAGCAGGTCGGGATCCGGATCGGAAGACTTGAGCAGGCGGTTGCGTTGCAGGAGATATCGGTTGTACTGCTGTACGTTGTCAAGATAAACATGGTCCATCTGTGACAGGACCGCGTTCATGAACCGCCGCCGCTCCTCGCCTGACTCGCTGACCATGGAGATGTCGGAAGGAGAGACGAGCACGATGGGCAGCACGCCGACATGTTCGGACACGCGCTTGTAAGGTTTGTCGTCACGCTTGACTTTCTTCTCGCCGTCGGAGGTGACGGATACGGAAAAACGTGACTCCAGCCCGTTGGGCATAAGGTACGACCCTGCGATGGCGAACGCGTCCGTACCGTACCGGAAATTGAACCGGTCTGAAGAGCCCAGCGCGCTCTTGGTCATGGAGAGATAGTATATGGCGTCGATGAGGTTGGTCTTGCCCTCCCCGTTGTTGCCGGAGATACAGTTGATGTTAGGGGAGAAGGACAGCTCCTGCAGGGCTATGTTCCTGAAATCCTGGACCACTATTTTCTTGAGTACGGGCATAAATCGGCGTTGTTCTTTGCAAAGTTATCATTTTTTTCTATTTTTGCGTTCTGTTTTGCCCGTTTGGTAAAAACAGCATCCTACAGATAATATAATATTACGTAATATGGCAAAGGAAAACCTTAAACAGAAGGAAGCTCTCCAGCAGGAGAAAATCAACGAGACCGTCTCGAAGACCGAGCAGTTCTTCAATGAAAACAAGAATCTCATTTACGGCCTCATCATCGCCGTCCTCGTGATCGGATTCGGCATACTCGCATACAACCAGTGGATCCTCAAGCCCAAGCAGGCGGAGGCTATGGAACAGAAGTTCCCGGCCGAGGCCGCTTTCGCCGCAGGCGAATACGAACTCGCCCTCAACGGAGACGGTAACATCCTCGGATTCAAGGACATCCTCGATGACTACGGTACCAAGGGAGGCAAGGACATCTACCTTTATTCCGGTATCTGCGAGCTCCAGCTCGGCAACTTCGAGGAGGCCGTCAAGTACCTCAAGAAGTACAAGGGCAAGGACCACATCCTCTCCGCCCGCGCCCTCGCCTGCATCGGCGACGCCTATACCGGACTCGAGGACTACAATACCGCCATCGGTTACTTCGAGAAGGCCGCCGACCTGTCTGACAACGTCTATTCCGCATCCTACCTGCTCAAGGCCGGTATCGCCTATGAGGAGCTCGGTGACAACGACAAGGCCCTCGCATGCTACAACAGGATCAAGGACAACTACTTACAGTCCATCGAGGGTTACGACATCGACAAGTACATTTCCAGAATCGAATCCAAATAGTCTGAACCATGGGAAGAGCGTTTGAGTTCCGCAAGGAAAGGAAGTTGAAGAGATGGGGGCACATGGCCCGCGTCTTCACCAAGCTTGGAAAGGAGATCACCATCGCCGTCAAGAACGGCGGTCCCGACGTGACCGGCAACCCCCGCCTCCGCGCCCTCCTGGCCGAGGCTCGTTCCGAGCAGATGCCCAAGGAGAACATCGAGCGCGCCATCAAGAAGGCGACTGACAAGACCCTTGGCGATTTCAAGGAGATCGTATACGAAGGCTACGGCCCTCACGGCATCGCCTACCTCGTAGAGGCTGCCACCGACAACAACACCCGCACCGTGGCCAACGTCCGCAGCTATTTCAACAAGTGCGGAGGTTCGCTCGGCACCACCGGTTCCGTCAGCTTCATGTTCGACCACAAGTGCGTGTTCCGCATCAAGGAGGATCCCGCCAAGCCCGTCGACATCGAGGAGCTTGAGCTTGAGCTCATCGACTACGGCGCAGAGGAAGTGTTCAAGCAGGAGGTCGAGGACGAGGACGAGAACATCACCGTCGAGATCAGCATCTACGGCGACTACACCGCCTATGGCAACATCCAGAAGTTCATCGAGGAGAACGGCTACGAGCTCATCTCCGGAGGCTTCGAGCGCATCCCGAACGTCGATCTCAAGGACGTTACGCCCGAGCAGCGCGCCACCCTCGACAAGCTCACCGCCCTCCTTGAGGACGACGAGGATGTCACCAACGTCTATACGACAATGAAACCCGCGGAGGAGTAATCCATCCATCCGGATCAAATAGTATAAAAAAGAGACATCCTGGTTTTCAGGATGTCTCTTTTTCGCCTCTACACCTTGCCTAATTAAGGTTTTTTTTATATATTTGAAGGAATATAAGTAATTCATACCATAATGAACATACAGCAGAATAGGATCAATGAACTCGTAGAGCGCAGGGCTTCCGCCCGGCTCGGTGGCGGTCAGGAGCGCATCGACGCCCAGCACCGGAAAGGCAAACTCACCGCAAGGGAGCGTTTGGAGCTCCTGCTCGACGCGGGCAGTTTTGAAGAATTCGACATGTTCGTCCAGCACCGCTGCACCAACTTCGGCATGGACGCCCAGCATTTTGACGGCGACGGCGTCGTGACCGGTCAGGGCACGATAGACGGCCGTCTGGTATATGTTTTCGCACAGGACTTCACCGTATCGGGAGGTTCCCTTTCCAAGACCATGTCGGAGAAGATCTGCAAGGTCATGGACCTCGCCGTACGCAACGGCGCCCCGTGCATCGGCCTGAACGATTCGGGCGGAGCCCGCATCCAGGAAGGCATCGACTCCCTCGCCGGCTACGGCGACATCTTCGAGCGCAACATCCTCGCCTCGGGCGTCGTGCCGCAGATCAGCGGCATCTTCGGCCCTTGCGCCGGCGGAGCGGTATACTCCCCCGCCCTCACTGACTTCACCCTCATGGTCAAGGACACTTCCTACATGTTCCTTACCGGACCCGCCGTCGTAAAGAGCGTCACCGGCGAAGAAGTCACGCAGGAGCAGCTCGGCGGGGCCGTGGTCCACGCCTCCAAGAGCGGAGTGGCGCACTTCGCCGCCGCCTCCGAGCAGGAAGGCATCGCCACCATCAAGGAACTCCTGGGCTATCTTCCCCAGAACAACCGCGAGGAGGCCCCCGAGCGTCCCACGGCCGATCCTATATCACGCGTAGACGACGCTCTCAACGAGATCGTTCCCGACAATCCCAACAAATCATACGATATGTACCGCGTCATCTCCGGCATCGTCGATGACGGCCGATTCCTGGAGGTACACAAGGACTTCGCCAAGAACATCATCGTGGGCTTCGCCCACATGAACGGCCGCAGCGTCGGCGTCGTGGCCAACCAGCCCGACGTCCTGGCGGGCGTGCTGGACATCAACGCCTCGCGCAAGGCCGCACGCTTCGTGCGCTTCTGCGACGCTTTCAACATCCCGCTCGTCACCCTCGTGGACGTTCCGGGATTCCTCTGCGGCACCCAGCAGGAGTACGGCGCCATCATCACCAACGGCGCGAAGCTCCTTTACGCCTACGGCGAGGCCACGGTCCCGAAAGTGACCGTCACCCTGCGCAAGTCCTACGGCGGAGCGCACATCGTGATGAGCTGCAAGCAGCTCCGCGGCGACATCAACTACGCCTGGCCTTCGGCCGAGATAGCCGTGATGGGCGCCAAGGGCGCGGTGGGCGTGCTGAAGGACGTCGAAGAGCAGGAGTACAACGACCTGTTCTGCAATCCCTACCAGGCCGCCCAGAAGGGCTACATCGAGGACATCATCGAGCCGCGCAACACCCGCTTCC
The DNA here is from genome assembly GCA_946405645.1 of uncultured Bacteroidales bacterium. The sequence continues at coordinate 9,330 of CAMJHW010000028.1, read as the reverse complement.
GCGTGATCCGCGCCTTGGAGACCCTCAGCTGCAAGCAGCAGGAAGTCCCGGCCAAGAAGCACGACAACCTTCCTTTGTAGCAGGCTTATGATGAAACGACTATTGACAGTAAGCATCCTCGTCCTGGCCGCCGTGTCCCTGCGGGCACAGAACGTCATCGACCTCATCATCTCCGAAGCCATGGTGGACAACACCTCTTCGGTGGTGGACGACTTCGGTGAGCGCACGCCATGGGTCGAGGTGTTCAATACCTCACAGGGCACGGTCAACATCGCCGGCTGCTACTTCACCGACGACCCGTCCAACCTCACGAAGAGCCCCATCGTCAAGGGAGACCTCCGCACCAAGATCGGCCCGCGCCAGGTAGCGGTGTTCTTCGCCGACGGCAACTCTTCGAAGGGCACCTTCTACCTGAACTTCCCGCTCCGCGAGGGTTCCACTCTCTATCTCGTCAGCAATGACGGCCGCACCGTCATCGACAGCATCGAGATTCCTGTCGGCATCCCCGAAGGACAGAGCATCAGCAAGTTCGCCACCGACGCCAAGGAACTGGTGTTCGACGACATACATGCCGCAGCCCCGTCTCCCCTTTCGGTCAACGGCAGGCACAACCAGAAGTCCAAGTCCGAGATCGTCAAGGAGAACGACCCCCACGGATACACCCTGACCGTCGTCAGCATCTCCGTGGTATTCCTCGCGCTTCTCATCCTCTTCACCATCTACAACTTCTCCGGCAAGGTATTCTCCGGCCAGATCAAGTTCCGCAACCCCTTCAAGCGCAGTGAGCGCGCGGCCGGTGTCGCATCGCTTCCTGCCGGCGGGCGCGAGGAGGAGATAGCCCTCGCCATCGCCATGGCCCTGCAGGCCGAGTGCGGCGGCGAGACGGAAGCGGCCATCGCGCTTGCGCTCCACCGTTTCCTCAGCGAGAGCATGCACGATGCCGAGCCTTTCGTCATCACGCTCCAGCCGCGCAAGAGCGCGTGGAACGACAAGTCCAGGATATTCAGAAAACAACCAAGATAACATCCATACCATGAAAGAATATAAATTCAAGATCAACGGCAACCAGTACGAAGTCGCCATCAATGCCATCGAAGGAAACATCGCAGATGTAACCGTAAACGGAACCCCTTACAAGGTCGAAATGGAGAACGCTCCCGCGGCAGCGCCCGCTGCGGCCCCGGCCGCAGCCCCCGCCCCCGCAGCAGCGGCGGCTCCCGCTCCGGCCGCCGCTCCTGCGGCAGCCCCCGCCGGCCCCGGCACCGATATCAACTCCCCTCTCCCGGGCGTCATCATCGAAGTGTCCGTCAAGGAAGGCCAGGCCGTCAAGTCCGGCCAGAAAGTGGCCGTCCTCGAGGCCATGAAGATGGAGAACGACATCGTGGCGGAGAAGGACGGCACCGTCACCGCCATCCATGTCCACAAGGGAGACTCCGTGCTGGAAGGAGCGAAGATCGTCACCATAGCATAATCGCGGCATGGGCAACATATTCGACAGTCTAGTACAGTTCTGGCAATTCACCGGGTTTGCCAATATGACCGTATCGCATATCATCATGATATGCATCGGCATCATATTCATCACCCTGGGCATTGTCAAGGAATGGGAGCCGCTGCTGCTCGTCCCGATCGGCTTCGGCATCATCATCGGCAACATCCCGATGTTCCCCGGCCTCAACATCGGAGTCTATGAGGACGGCTCCGTGCTCAACACCCTGTATCAGGGTGTCCGCATGGGCTGGTATCCCCCGCTCATCTTCCTGGGCATCGGAGCCATGACGGACTTCTCTGCCCTGATATCGCAGCCGAGGCTGATGCTCATCGGCGCAGCCGCCCAGGTCGGTATCTTCGGGGCCTACCTCCTGTCCATCCTCTTCGGCTTCGCGCCCAACGAGGCGGGCGCCATCGGCATCATCGGCGGTGCCGACGGCCCGACCGCCATCTTCCTCTCCTCCAAGCTTGCTCCGGACCTCATGGGTGCCATCGCCGTGAGCGCATACTCCTACATGGCCCTCGTGCCCGTCATCCAGAAGCCCATCATGCTCCTGCTGACCACCAAGAAGGAGCGCCTCATCGAGATGCCCGCCCCGCGCGTCGTCAGCCAGAAGGAGAAGATCATATTCCCTATCATCGGCTTCATCCTCACCGCCTTCATCGTGCCTTCCGGCCTCCCGTTGCTCGGTATGCTCTTCTTCGGCAATCTCCTGAAGGAGAGCGGTGTGACCAGACGCCTTGCGGAGACCGCCCGCGGACCGCTCGTCGATGTCACCACCATCCTCATCGGTCTCACCGTAGGCGCGTCCACCCAGGCCGACAAGTTCCTTACCGGAAGGTCGCTCCTGATCTTCGGCCTCGGTCTCACTTCCTTCATCATCGCCACCACATCGGGAGTCCTCTTCGTCAAGCTCTGGAACCTCTTCCTCAAGGACGGACGCAAGATCAACCCTCTGATCGGCAATGCCGGAGTGTCCGCCGTGCCTGACAGCGCCCGCGTTTCCGAAGTGGTCGGCAGGGAGATCAATCCCAAGAACCACCTGCTGATGCACGCCATGGCCCCCAATGTCGCCGGCGTCATCGGATCGGCCGTTGCGGCCGGTATCCTCCTCAGCTTCCTCGGATAAGGGAACTGTGAACTTAAACTCAAGACAGATACTAATCATAATGACACTAATTATATGAACAAACTGCAAGAATTGACGGACAAGCTTTACAATGAAGGCTTGTCCAAAGGCAGGGAAGAAGGAGAGAGGATTCTTGAAGAAGCGCGCAAGCAGGCTGACGACATCGTAGCCAAGGCCCGTAAGGAAGCGGAGGAGATAGTCCTGGATGCCCACAGGCAGGCCGAGGATTATCGCCAGAAGGCCGCATCCGACCTCAAGATGGCCAGTGCGCAGAGTCTTCAGGCCACCAAGAAAGACATCGAGAACCTTATCATCGGCAGTTTCGCCGGCGAGGAGGTGAAGAAAGCCCTTTCTTCCGCTGACTTCGTCAAGGAGATCCTCAAATCCGTCGCCCAGAAGTTTACTGCAGAGGAGCCTGAGGACCTGAGCATCGTGCTGCCCGCATCCATTCAGTCGGAGCTCGAACCTTTCGTCAAGGGTGAGCTTGCCGGCCTGCTGGGCAAAGGCGTGGAAGCGAGCTTCTCCAAAAAGATCAACGGAGGTTTCACGATCGGTCCCAAGGATGGAGGCTACTTCATCAGCATGACCGATGACACTTTCAACGAGCTCATCACAGAGTATCTGCGTCCCGTAACGAAGAAGTTGCTTTTCGGTTAGGGCCATGGACAACTACGAGTACTTGATAGCGGGGCTTCCCGTCCTCTCAAGCGACTGGTCCGCCCAAAAGCACCTGTCTGCGACGGCTCTGATCGACGAGATCCGCTCACTGAGTTCGGACAGGGACAATGCGCTCTACGATACGCTTCTCAGCGGATATGAGGAGGACAATCTCACTCCGGATTTCTACAAGTCGGTGCTTTCGCATCACAATTCTTTCCTTCGCGACTTCTTCCGCTTCGACCTCAATGTCCGCAACACGAAGGTCCGGTATCTCAACGAAAGGCTTGGCAGACCGCTGGACAAGGATATTATCCTCGAGGACGAAGAGGGATTCGAGGAAGCCGATGTGGTCCGGAGTGTCCTGGAAGGAACCGACCTGCTGATGCGGGAGATGGACCTGGACAAGCTCATGTGGAAGAAAATCGACGAGCTGAACCTCTTCAACTATTTCAACGTGAACGTCCTGCTGGGCTACATCGCCAAACTCAAGATCATCGACAGGTGGCTCTCGCTCGATGAGCAGACCGGCCGCGAGATGTTCAGGAAGCTTGTGGATGAGATCCGCGGCACTTTCAAGGGGATTGACTTCAATGAAACATAATACACGAACAATATGATTACTACCGGAAAAGTAACGGGAATCGTATCCAACCTGGTGACCGTGCAAGTGGACGGCCCTGTGGCCGAAAACGAGCTCTGCTTCATCAACCTCAACGGCATCCGGATGATGGCAGAGGTCATCAAGGTGAACAAGGACAAGGCTTCAGTCCAGGTCTTCGAGAGCACCCGAGGCCTCAAGAACGGCGACACAGTCGAGTTTGAAGGCAAGATGCTCGAAGCCACGCTCGGCCCGGGCTTGCTTTCTAGCGTCTATGACGGACTTCAGAACGACCTCACGACCATGAAAGAGGTCTTCCTTCAGAGGGGTGAGTATACTGACCCGCTCAACCATGAGAAACTCTGGGATTTTACGCCATTGGCAAAACCGGGCGACAAGGTCATCGCAGCAGACTGGCTGGGTGAAGTCAAGGAAGGCTGGCTGCCCCACAAGATCATGGTACCTTTCACCTTCAAGGGCGAATACACCGTCAAGTCCGTGGCCGAGGCGGGCCAGTACAACATCGACAAGGTGATAGCCGTCCTTACCGGCGAGGACGGTGAGGACGTGGACGTCACTATGACGCAGAAATGGCCTGTCAAGGTCGCCATCAAGGGCTACAAGGAGAAACCGCGTCCATTCAAGATCATGGAGACGGGACTGCGTGTCATCGACACCTTCAATCCAATTGCCGAAGGCGGTACCGGCTTCATCCCGGGGCCTTTCGGTTGCGGAAAGACCGTGCTCCAGCACGCCATCGCCAAGCAGGGTGAGGCCGACATCATTGTGATGGCCGCCTGCGGCGAGCGCGCCAACGAGGTCGTGGAAATCTTCACGGAGTTCCCCGAACTCATCGATCCGTATACCGGACGTCACCTTATGGAGCGCACGACCATCGTCTGCAACACCTCCAATATGCCGGTGGCCGCCCGTGAGGCGTCGGTATACACCGCTATGACCATCTGCGAGTATTACCGCGCCATGGGCCTCCGCTGCCTCCTGCTGGCCGACTCCACCTCCCGTTGGGCGCAGGCCCTCCGCGAGATGTCCAACCGAATGGAAGAGCTCCCCGGCGCCGACGCATTCCCGGTGGACCTCTCGGCCATCATTTCCAACTTCTACGCCCGCGCCGGAGTCGTCGTGTTGAACAACGGCAAGACCGGGGCAGTGACCTTCATCGGAACGGTCTCCCCTGCCGGCGGCAATCTCAAGGAGCCCGTTACAGAGTCCACCAAGAAAGCCGCGCGCTGTTTCTATGCCCTCGAGCAGAACCGGGCTGACCAGAAACGCTATCCGGCCGTCAATCCCATAGACTCCTATTCCAAGTACCTCGAATATCCCGAGATACGGGATTTCCTCAACAGGACGGTAGAAGCGAACTGGGTTGAGAAGGTCAACGCCCTGAAGGTGTTGGTACGCCGCGGCAAGGAAGCCAACGACCAGATCAACATACTCGGCGACGACGGTGTGCCTATGAGCTACCACGAGGCCTTCTGGAAGTCCGAGCTCATCGACTTCGCACTCCTCCAGCAGGACGGTTTCGATCCCGTCGACTGCCTTTGCCCCATGGAGAGGCAGAAGTATATGGTCGACCTGGTCGAAGACATCTGCAGCCACGAATACACCTTCGGCAACTTCGAGCAATGCCGCGACTGGTTCAAGGAGCTCATCAATCTCCTGCGCCAGATGAATTACAATCCGTTCAAGAGCGAAGCGTTCATGAACTACCAGTCAGAAATCAAAAAACACCTCAGAAGCAATGGCAACTAAAGCATATCAGAGAGTCTACACTCAGCTCGACGCCATCACCAAGGCAACTGTCTCCTTGAAAGCAAAGGGCGTGACCAATGATGAGCTGGCAACCGTAGCAGGACGCCTATCACAGGTGGTGAAGACCAAGGGCGACATCGTCACCCTGCAGGTATTCGCCGGCACCGAAGGCATACCGACCAACGCCGAAGTGGCATTCATGGGCACCCCGCCGGTCCTTCGGGTCGGAGAACAGCTGTCCGGGCGTTTCTTCAACGCATACGGCAGCCCTATCGACGGCGGCCCCGAGGTGGACGGTGAAGTTCGCCAGATCGGCGGTCCTTCCGTCAACCCTTACAAGCGCAAGCAACCCTCCGAACTGATTCCGACCGGCATCGCCGGCATTGACCTCAACAATACCCTCGTGTCCGGACAGAAGATCCCGTTCTTCGCCGATCCGGACCAGCCATACAACCAGGTCATGGCCGACGTCGCCCTGCGCGCCGACGTCGACAAGATCATCCTTGGAGGTATGGGATTGAGCAACGACGATTATCTCTTCTACCGCCACGCATTCGAGGATGCCGGCGCACTTGAGAAGATCGTCTCGTTCGTCAACACTACCGAAGAGCCGCCGGTGGAGCGCCTCCTCATTCCTGACATGGCCCTTACTGCTGCAGAATACTTCGCTGCGGACAAGAACGAGAAAGTGCTCGTGCTGCTGACCGACATGACGCTCTACGCCGACGCCCTGTCCATCGTCTCCAACCGTATGGACCAGATCCCGTCCAAGGACTCCATGCCGGGCTCGCTGTATTCCGACCTCGCCAAAATCTATGAGAAGGCCGTGCAGTTCCCTGCCGGAGGCTCAATCACGATCATTGCCGTGACCACCCTAAACGACGGAGACATCACCCATGCCATCCCGGACAACACCGGTTATATCACCGAGGGACAGTTGTTCCTCCGTGCTGACACCGATACAGGCAAGGTCATCGTCGACCCGTTCCGGTCGCTGTCCCGTCTGAAACAGCTTGTCCAGGGCAAGAAGACACGCGAGGACCACAGCCAGGTAATGAACGCCGGCGTCCGTCTGTATGCCGACGCGCAGAATGCCAAGACCAAGATGGAGAATGGCTTCGACCTCTCCGACTACGACCTACGCTGCCTGGATTACGCCAAGGAGTATGCGATAAGGCTTCTCAGCATCGACGTCAATATCAAGATCGACGAGATGCTCGACACCGCCTGGGAGCTCTTCGCCAAGTATTTCTCCAAAGCGGAGACCGGCATCAAGCAAGCATTCATCGACAAATATTGGCCCGCTGAATAATTATGGCTATCAAGTTCCAATACAATAAGACATCGCTGAATAACCTCGGCAAGCAGCTGAAGGTCCGGCAGAAGGCGCTCCCCACCCTGCAGAACAAGGAGTCCGCCCTCCGGATCGAAGTGCGGAAGGCCAAGGACTATTCCGACAAGCTTGTTGCGGACCTGGAGGCCTCCCTGAAGGAATACGATTACCTCGCCGCCCTCTGGAACGAGTTCGAGCCTAGCCTGATCAGCATCTCGGACGTAGACCTGGTGACGGTCAAGGTCGCGGGAATCAAAGTGCCGGAACTCAAGGACATCAAATATGTGATAAACGAGTTCAACGCCTTTGCCAAGCCGGCCTGGTACGCCGATGGGGTGAGTATCCTCAAGAAGCTTACGCGCCTGGGCATCGAATCCGAGGTTTATCAGTGCAAGAGCCGTATCCTTGATTACCAACGGAAGAAGACCACGCAGAAGGTCAACCTCTACGAAAAGGTACAGATTCCGGGGTATCAGGAAGCCATCAGGAAGATCAAGCGGTATATGGAGGACGAGGAGAACCTCTCCAAGGCATCCTCCAAGATCGTTAAGGAACGCCATGCAATGGAAGAAGAAGAGGAGGCAAGCGTATGATTGAGAAAATGACACGCTACAACTTCATCCTCCTTGGAGGTGAAGAAGAGAAGTTCCTCACCGGACTCCAAGAGTTGGGCGTTGTGGACATCACAAGGTCTTTCAAGCCCGTTGACGACGTCTCGAGCCGGTTGCTGCACGATGCGGAGAATCTCAAGAGTGCGATACTCTTCCTGCAGAACCAGGACTTCCCCGACGTAACTCCGCTTCCGGTCGTCGCCGAGGATCCCGCCACAGAAACATTCCATCTCCAGCAACGGCTTTCAGAACTGCACCTGAAGGTTGAGACAGCACTGAAAGAGCGTGCAGACCGCCAGCCTTGGGGCCGCTTCAATCAAGCGGACTTGAAAGGGTTGGAAGAGCGCGGCTTCAAGATTCGCTGGTACTGCGTTCCCCAGAAGAAGTTCCTCCCGGAGTGGTCCGCCCAGGTTCCACTTCAGGTAATCAACGAAGAGGACGGCAATGTCTGGTTCGTAACCATCTCGGATGATCCGTGCTACACCTTCCCCGTCAAGGACATTCCGGCCCCCATGGGAGACTTTACGGAAAGCGAGGCCGAAATCCAGCAGTATGAAGCTGACATCGAGGAGATAAAGGGACATATCCTTGGTCTCAAGGAGCAGCTACCTGAACTGGAGAAGCGTTGCGATTCCCTCCTGAATGAGATGGATGTCTATCTGGCCGGCAAGGGTTCAGAATCCGCTGTCGATGGCTATGTCGCCCTCTTCGAGGGCTTCGCCCCCGTCGAGGAGGATGCCCGCCTGGAGCAGGCGTTCGATACGATGGACGCTCTCTGGTACAGATCAGAGGCAAAAGTCGAAGACAACCCGCCTATCAAGCTGAAAGGAAACTGGTTCACCCGGATGTTCTCCGTGCTGACCGACATGTACGGACGACCGACCTACAACGGTTTCGACCCGACCCCTTTCATCGCCGTCTTCTTCCTGCTCTTCTTCGCTTTCTGCATGGGCGACGCAGGGTATGGACTTGTGCTCATCCTCGTCGGATTGCTGCTGAAGAAGGCCAAAGGATTCGCCGATCTCGCCCCGCTCGTCGTAACCCTCGGCGTCGGAACTACCGTGATCGGCCTGATATTCCACACCTTCTTCTCGATTGACCTGCTGACCATGAACTGGATTCCGGACGGTGTGAAGAGATTCATGCTGCCTTCCAAGATAGCCGGCTACGACGGCACGATGGTACTCGCCCTCATAGTGGGTATCTTCCACCTTTGCATCGCAATGGTCGTGAAAGCCATATATGCCACTAAGAACAACGGCATTTCAAAGACACTGGGTGTCTGGGGCTGGACACTGCTGATAGTCGGAGGTTCGATTGTCGGCGGCATTGCGCTGGCCGGCGTCCTGGACAAGGAAGTCACCAAGTGGGTCCTCATCGGGCTCGGAGTCCTTTCCGCCGCTGGTATTTTCCTGCTCAACGACCTCCACCGCAATCCGCTCATCAATGTCGGGGCCGGACTCTGGGACACTTACCAGACTGTCACCGGCCTGCTGGGTGACGTGCTGAGCTACCTGCGTCTTTACGCCCTCGGCCTCGCGGGCGCAATGCTCGGCTATGCCTTCAACTCCATCGGCAAGATGGCCTTGGGGGACGGCGGCAGCGCCCTCGGCTGGATCGGATTCATCCTCATCGTGCTCGTCGGGCATACCCTCAATCTTGCGATGTGCGCCCTTGGCGCCTTCGTCCATCCGCTCCGACTCAACTTCCTGGAGTTCTTCAAGAATTCCGGCTACG
>CAMJHW010000027.1 GCA_946405645.1 uncultured Bacteroidales bacterium | reverse complement strand
CCTGCTTGCCGTCCACGAGGAAGCAGTACGGGTAGATGTCGGGCTTGCCCGGGGTGACCGTGATGGTCCATACGCCGTCGGCGCCCTTGTACATAGGGGCGGCCTGGGACAGCATCTGACAGTCGAGCTTGACCTCCTTGGCCTCGGCGGACTGGTAGCGGAATGTTACGCTGCCGTCGTCATTGTACTCCGGAGACACTACTCCGGCGGGGAACATCCGGGCCATTACCTGGGGGGTGAGGCGCTGTCCTTCGCCAGCTGCGGGCTGGGCCTTTGCGAAAAGCGGGATGATGAGCAGCAGAGCTGCGATAAGGAATCTGTATGCTTTCATGATGGATGCGTCGTTTTAGTCCTGGAAAAGAAGTCTCATTGATTTGTCGAGGAAGTACTTGGCGTTCATCCAAGTGTGACCGAACTTGTCGGTGGTGAACTCCTTGACGTTCTTGATGCCCTTGCTGTCGAGGAAGTCCATGTACTCCTTGGCGTTGCCGTAAAGGAAGTCGTCGGTGCCGACTCCGAGCCAGAAGAGGTGGATCTTGTCGTTGAGCTGGGGATCGTCATACACGTTCGGCAGGGTGGTGCTGGTGAACGAACTGTAGGAGCACAGCCAGGAGAACTTGTCGAGGTTGGTCAGACCGGCCGCAAGGCCCTGGTTGCCTCCGCGGGAGAATCCGCCGATGGCCCTGTGGTCGCGGTCGTTGATGGTGCGGTAGTTCTTCTCGACATACGGCATCAGGTCGTTGACGAGGTCTTTCGTGAACATGTCTCCGACGCGAGGAGCCTTTCCGGCCGGGAAGTACTTGGAAGGATTGCCGTAGGGGAGGACTATGATCATCTCCTTGGCAGCTCCCTCGGCGAGGAGGTTGTCGAGGATGAGATTCATCCTTCCGACCTTGTAGTACACTTCCTCGGTATCGGTGGTGCCGCTGATGAGGTAGAACACGGGATACTTCTTATTCTTGTTCTTGTAGTAGGTCGGAGGAGTGTAAACGATGGCATTGCCGTAGGTGCCGAGGGTCTCGGACCAGTAGTTGACATAATCGACGGCGCCGTGGGGGACGTTCTTGAGCGCGTGGATCAGGGGCTCGCCCTGTCCGCGGACGTCCACTATGCTGTTCTTGAAGGTTTCATTGGGGAACCAGTCGGCGTTGAGGGGGTCCATTATCTGTACGCCGTCCACCACGAAACTGTAAGGATACATGTCGGGGGCGACGGGACCGAGGGTGACGGACCATACGCCGTTCTCATCCTTGACCATGTCCTGGGGGCCGCTTGCGAACTGCGCATTGACCTGGACTTTCTTTGCCGAAGGATTGCGGTAGTTGAAGGTGACGGTGTTGTCAGGGTTGACGACGGGCGAGGAGACCTGGGCTCCGCCGCGGCCGCCACCGCCGCCCATGCCCATCATGGGCCAGCCGCCGCGGTTGTTGTGGAGGATGTTGACGATGATCTTGCCGGCTTCCTTGCCGCGCACGACCTTGAGGACCATCTCGCCGGTGACCTGGGTGCCGACTCCCATCTCGGTGAGCTTGGCGGTGATGCCGGGCTCACCTTCGCCGATCAGGTCGGCTTCGGTAAGTTCGGCCGCCCAGAGGACGGGGCCGAAGGTGTGGTTGAGCGTCCAGTGTCCGGGAGTGATGTTCTCGAAGACATACTCGTCCACGCCTTCCTTGACCATGAAGCGCTGGGTCTGGTTGCCGGCGCTGTATGCGAAGCTGCCGCGGCCGCTGTTGAGCTCGATCTCGCCGCCGGTGCCGTTCACCTGCTCGCTGACCTCGCGGTAATAGTCGAGGCCGGAGTCGAAGGACTCGACTTCGAAGAAGTACTCGGACTCGGTGTTGAGGCTGTGGATGTTGATGTAGTTGCCGTCATAGACGATATAGCTGTTGTACAGCTTGTCGGGCTCGATGCCGTAGCGTACGATGTATCCGTCGGCTCCCGGGACCGGCTCCCAGAGGAGCGAGGCCTCGCGGCGGTCCTCAGGGTTGCGGACGACCTTGACGTCTCCGGCCTTGACGGATCCTGCGGAATAAGGATTGCCGAAGATGCGGAGGTCCTTCATGCAGAACTTCGCGCCGTCATGGCACTGAGCTACGTTGGTGACGCGGACGAAACGTCCCTGGACGGGAGTCTTGAACTCGTTGTAGTCGTGGTGCAGGTCGTATTTGTTGTCGCTCTTGTCGAGGACCTTGGTCCAGTTGACGCCGTCGATGGAAGTCTCGATTATGAAGCACTGGTAGTGCTCGGGCAGCTGCTGGCCGGCGGCGGCTCCGCGGGGTTGCGCCACGGCCTGTCCGCCGATATGGTCGAAGTTGCACTGGATGGCGTAGATGTCGGAGACCTTTCCGAGATCGACCTGGAAGAACTCGCCGGGATCTCCGGTCTCAGCCACCCAGTTGGTCATGAACTTCTCGTCCACGCCATACTCGGGCTTGTTGTCCTCGAAGGTGGAGGATACGGTGACTTTCTTCTTGTGGGAAAGGAGCCTCCATCCGGTGTAGTTGTCCACGCCGTCCTTGCGGTCGGCGGGGTAATACTGAGGATAGTCGCCGAACGAGACGTTGGAGTACATCACGCCGTCAGCATCGACGTCGGTAGGATAGATGGCGAGCTCGGAGCCGCGTCCGCCTCCACCGTAGCTGGCCGGAATCATGCAGATGGTCCAGAGATGTCCTTTCTTATCGTGGAAAGTGCTTCCGTGGCCTGCGCCGACTGCGAAGCCGGTGGTCTTGAAGGTCAGGGGGTTGTGCTGTGAATACTCGAAGGGACCCATGGGACTGTCGGATACATAGACTCCGTGTGAATAGGACAGGAACTCGAGTCCGATGGCGGCATACTGCAGGTAATACTTACCGTTGTGCTTGGTCATCCAGGGACCTTCAATCCAGGGATATTCCTCCTCGAAGTAGTCTCGGCGTCCGCCGAAGATCGAATAGATGACGTCGTCGTGCCTGCGGGTCTCGAAGCCGTGCTTCTTATAGTCGCTGAAGAAGAGGACCTTGGGTTCGGATATCTCCTTGAATGTCTTCTTGTCCAGCTCTACCACCTTGAAAGCCATCAGCTGGGACCAGCCGTAGTACATGTAGAGGTGGCCGTTGTCGTAGAACATGTTGGCATCGCCGTAGCGGTCGCTGTCGAACTGCTGCTCGAGGACGGTCCATACACCGGCCTTGGGGTCGTCGCAGCGGCAGATGCGCTTGTTGTTCATCGAGCAGGCGAAGAGGGTGCCGTCGATATCGACTACCGACACGACGCCTCCGGGGAAATTGGGAGCGTCGACGTAGTTCCAGTTCTGGAAATCGGGGGAGTACCAGTATCCCCTGCGTCCGGTGACGAAGAGATAGTAATCGTCCTGGTACAGCAGTACGACCGGCTCGCCGCCGCGTCCGGCCCTTTCGTGGCCGGCGAAGAGGTCGAGCGGGTTGCAGAACGTGGTCCGCTGCTGCCCGAAGGCAGACAGGGACATAAGCACCGCGGCCACGAGGGTCAGGATGCTTTTCATTGAGGGTTTACGCATAATCATCAGGTATAAGTTATAGTAGTTTCGTGTTATAGTAGCCCAAATTTAGCGAAATCCTCCGATAATGAGTGTAAATCTTAGGTCAAGAGTATTCAAATTTCAGTATCTTTGCAGCGCTAATGAAAACAAGGATGAAAACTTTCGTCAAACTATTGCTGGCGGTATCGTTGTCCGTTACCGTCTTTTCTTGCACCAAGGAGCCTGTCCTCAATGTCGAAGGGGGCTCTCTTAAGGGTGTTCCATCCGCAGCCAAGGGCGTTACCGTGTTCAAGGGCATTCCTTATGCCGCTCCGCCCGTCGGGGACCTGCGCTGGCGCGAGCCGCAGCCGGTCGTCCCCTGGAAGGGGGTGAAGGTCGCGGACACTTTCGGTTGCATCCCCTGGCAGGAAGATCTCAGTACGATGGACCTGTACGGTAAGGAGTTCTATTCCTCCGGTATGCCCGAGATGAGCGAGGATTGCCTTTATCTCAATGTCTGGGCGCCGACCAAGTCGCTCGGCGACGCTTCTCAAAAGCTCCCGGTTGCCGTCTGGATCCACGGAGGCGCTTTCACGCACGGCTTTAGCAATGAAATCACTTTCGACGGTGACGCCTGGGCTTCCCGCGGCGTCATCCTGGTGACCTTCAATTACCGCGAGGGTGTATTCGGTTTCCTGGGGCACAAGCTTCTCTCCGAGGAAGAGGATGCGGAGGGCCGCTCGGGCAACTATGCGTTTTATGACCAGCTTGCAGCCCTTGCGTGGGTGAAGCTGAACATCTCCGAATTCGGCGGTGACCCCGACAATATTACCGTCTTCGGACAGAGCGCCGGAGCCCGCAGCGTCCAGGTCTTGCTCTCCACTCCATTGACCAAGGGAATGATAGCGAAAGCCATTATGCAGAGCGGCGGCGGCATCAATCCCGAGCTTCAGGGACGCGAACCTTATTATGAGCAGGCATGGGATGCCGGCAAGGCATTCTGCGATTTCGCAGGTTATACCACTCTCGAGCAGATGCGCGCGGCCTCCCCGCAGGAAATCATGCAGAAATATGCCGATTATACTGCTCAGGGCAACAGCATCCCGATTGGTCCTATGGCAGACATGCATATGAACGGAGAGTCTTTCACGACGGCCGCTTCCCAGAACCACATCCCCGACATTCCTTATATGATAGGTTCCACCGTTGGCGACGGCATGCAGCGCGCCAATGATATAGCACAGTTCTGCGCTTCCAGAAACTACTATGAAGGCAAGCCCGTGTACGACTATATGTTCACCCGCAGGCTGCCCGGAGACGATTCGGGCGCCTTCCATTCCGCCGAGCTCTGGTATGTCTTCGGTACGCTGGACCGCTGCTGGCGTCCATTTACTGATGCCGACAGGAGGCTCAGCGACAAGATGCTGTCAGCGTGGACCAACTTCTGCAAGAACGGCGATCCCGGTGAAGATTCGGGATGGCTGCCCTTCACGGAAGAGAACCATTTCCGTAAGATATTCGACGTGGATTGACGCTTATGCGTCTTCAGTGACGGTCATTTCGCATCTCGCGCAGTCGAAATGCAGTGCCAGACGCCGTCCGTTGTTCAAAAGGAACAGCGGGCGGCTCTCTTTTGCGCCCTGGTGTACGGGGCACATCCCGAGTTCGTAGCGGATGCAGTAACGGGTACGCATCAGCTCTGCATCCTTCGGGTGCGCCAGTTCATAGGCGGGATCGATGCGTTCCGCCCCGCGGGAGGCATAGAGCTCCCTTGCCGCTGAATTGGAGACGTTGTATTTGTAGGAAAGCTCCTTGGCTCCGACTTTTACCGAAGGATCTTTTCGGCCGGATGCCATCGGTATCCTGTTGCACGGTATGGCGTCCAGGTCCGAAGCGACGAGCCTGCGTATGCTGTTGAGCAGCGAAGCGCTTAGCAGCGGGAGGGAGCCTCCGGCGGTCTGGACGTCCAGACGTCCCAGCCGGAAGGAATAGTGCCCGCTGCGCTTGGAGAGCTGCTCTCGAATCATCGCCTCCTGGCGCTCGCGGTTCTCCGCCGTGTCCAGGTCGGACTTGAAGGGGCTTTCGACCTTCCTTCCGTCCTCGCTGGTAGCGGTAATATCGATGTTGTATTTGCCGGAAATGCTTACATCCAATGTGACGGCTATTTCGCGGCGGGGCATGTTGCGCTCGAGTTCGCGCTCGAATGCGGAGTTGATGTTGCGGTACAGGCCAGTACCATTGCGGAGCCCTTCGACGGGTTTGCAGCGGATGACGTTGCCTTCGCAGACATCTCCGCGGAAACCGACGACGCCTCCGCGTCCGGCGAAGGCGAAGCCGTCGCCGTTGTGCAGATGCACGCCGGACGCCAGGGCGAGCGTGAGCTCGCATGCGGCTCCGGAGCGCCTTGCGGCCTTTACCGTGCCGACGTATTCTCCCATCGATTTCGGGGCATCCATCGACGACCACTTGCCCCTCTTCCCGTCCAGCCACAGCTCTGTATAGCCGCGGTTGAAGGTGCGGTCGGCAGCCGGCGTGAAACCGCCTTCGACTCGTCCAAAGGACGAACGGCGGTACGCCTCCGGCTGCGCCGCGCACAACGCGTCAAGGGCCAGCGAGTACTCTCTGACCACGTTCTTCACATAGGAGGCGTTCTTGAGGCGGCCTTCGATTTTGAATGAGCAGACCCCAGCTTCCGCCAGTTCTCCCAAGCGGTTCAG
Source organism: uncultured Bacteroidales bacterium (assembly GCA_946405645.1). Next base: position 7,063 of record CAMJHW010000027.1, on the reverse strand, counting down.
AAGCCTGTAGTCTTTAAGTGACAGGAGGGCTTTGTCCCTGACCAGCACCTTGCCGCTGTCGTCGGCCAGGTCGTAAAGCGAGCGGCAGGCCTGTATGCAGGCGCCCCTGTTGGCGCTGCGGCCTGCAAGCTTCTCCGAGAGATAGCACTGTCCGCTGTAGCAGACGCAAAGCGCTCCGTGGACGAAGAACTCGAGTTCGCAGTCCACGGCCTTGCGGATCTCCTTCAATGTCGCCAGCGACGTCTCGCGTTCCACGACTATCCTGGAGTAGCCGAGGCTCTCCTGGAAGCGGGCGTCTTCCGGAGTGCGGATGGCGCACTGCGTGGACGCGTGCAGCGGAACAATGATATCGTCCCACTGCGTGATGGCGGGATCCTGGACGATGAATGCGTCCACACCGGCCTCCTGAGCCTCGAGCATCAGTCTGTGCGCCCGCTCGAGCTCGTCGTCATACAGGATGGTGTTGACGGTCAGGAACACGCGGGCGCCGTAGCGGTGGGCGTGCTCGCAGACGCGCGCAACATCCTCCATCCTGTTTCCGGCGTCCTTGCGCGCGCCGAACTCCGCACCGGCCATATACACGGCATCGGCACCGCAGTCGATTGCTGCGATGCCGATGTCGGCATTTCTCGCCGGTGCGAGAAGTTCAAGTATCGTCATTATTTCTTGAGGGCCTCGAGCTGCTGCTTGGCAGTGGCGCCGTACTGGGCGTCGTTCTGGACCTTGGTGTAGTATTCGATGGCCTTTGCCTTGTTGCCAGCCTGCTGGTAGAGGACGGCGATGGTGGTGATGATGCCGTTGGCATCCTTGGCGGAAGGATCGACCTCGAGGTACTTCTCATAGAAGCCGATGGCCTTGGCGTTGTCCTTGAGCTGGGAAGCGGCGGAGGCTGCAAGCTTGTATGCGTTGGCGCTCTCGTTGAAGGTGTTGGACTCCTCGCAGGCGGCGATCGCCTCCTTGAACTTCTTCTCCTTCAGAAGAGCCTGGGCATCCTTGAGGTAGATGTTGGCAAGCTGCTTGTTGGCGGTAGCGGCCTGACCGTGCTCGGCGGCCTGCTTGAAAGCGGCGATGGAACCGTCCTTGTCACCGGTATTGGTAAGGGCGACGGCGAGACGCAGGGCGGAAGCTCCGTCCTCAGGATCGGCCTCGAGGATGGCCTTGAGGGCCTCGGCTGCAGCGGCATAGTCCTTGGCATTGTAAAGGGCGTTGGCCTTCTGCTTCTTCACCTGGGGGATGAGGCCGGCGGCCTCGTCAATGACGTCGTCATTGCCGTATTCCTCGGCGACCTTGATGGCCTCCTCGAGCTGGGCGATGCCCTCGTCGTATTTTGCTTCCTTGATTTCGTTCTTGGCTATTGAAAGCACTATGGAAGGGATAACGGTCTTGCAGGTACCTACAAGCTCTTCTCCTTCCTCACCACAAGCCTGGGCGATGGAAAGGGCCTGCTTGAATCCCTCCAGGGCCTTGGCATAATCTTTGGCTACGAGAGCCTCGTTGGCAGTCTGTGCGGTTTCGGTCGCCTGAGACATGTCCTGGGCGGAAATGAGACCTGCAGAGAGGACTACAGCGGCCAAAGTGAGAATAATTTTTTTCATAATGCTAAAGAGTTTTTTAAGTTAAATCAAGTCGAACAATCACAAAAGTAGTAATAATATTTTTTAAATTTGTACCAGATCAAGATTAAATTATGAGATTCCGCTTCAAACAAGTTCTTGTCCTGTATCTCCTGCTTCCTCTCCTTTCATCTCCGCTGGGAGCGCAGCAGCTGCCTTCTTTGCCGGCAGCTTTGGGGGTCGTCTCGGGTACTCTTCCGAATGGAATCGCATTCTATCTCGTCTCCAATCCGTCGTCCAAGGGGCGAGCGGACTTCGCTCTCGTCCAGAAGGGACCCGCCCGTGAGGAGTCTTCCAGGGCTGCCCTGGCCGATCTTCCCCACTTTCAAGGCGAAAGACCTTACCAATTCCTTGCCAAACTCGGCGTCGGGTACAACAATTTTGGCTTTTTACGCTCTACAGAGGCTTCCACGACATATTATTTTCGCGATGTCCCCATAGACCAGGCGGCCGTAAGGGATACGACATTGCTGCTTCTCTTCGACATTTCCGAGACCTGTCCTTATGAACAGGCTCTGATCGTCTGCGGCGATATCGACAAGAACACCATCCGCGAAAGGATGAACGTCTTCTCCATGATGGTGACTTCCCGTTCGAGGATTCCGGAGCCCGAACCTTACGAATGGAATCCCTCGGATACTCCGGTTTTCCGTTTCATCGGTGCGGCTCCTCAGGACGAGGCCTCGCTGACCGTGCGGTATTCATCCCCCAGGACTCCGCGCGAGGCCATGAACACTGCGCAACCCCTGGTGACCGGGCTCTTCGCCGAGGAACTGGGCGTGATTTTCAAGGATCGCGTGGAGCGGGCTTTCCGCTCGTCGGATATTCCTCTTGCGCAGGCGGCTGCGCGTTATCGCGGCAGCGACAGGGGACCGGGCGCCGAGTTGTATTCGTTTACGGTGACGGTAGGCCGCGACGACCTTGTCCGGGCGACGGAGACCATCGGCGCCGTCCTCGGCGAGCTGGACGCCCATGGGGCGTCGCTCTCCGAGTTCCAGGGCGCCAAGGACCGCTTTCTCTCCTCGCTTGCTCCGGCCGGCAGGATCGTTCCCAACGAGGAGTGGGTGGAGAAATGCAGTTCCGCTTTCCTGTATGGCGCAGGGCTCGCCGATCCCGCCTTTGTCAGGGATTTCTTCACCTCGAGGAATATCGCTTCACAAAGGGAACTGGAGCTCTTCAATGACTTCGTCTCTGCGTTGCTGGATCCGTCCAAGGCCCTGACCTTGAGATACGTCTCGCCAGCCGGATCCTTGGCGGAAGGCCCCCTCGGGGCGGTTTTCGCCGCAGGGTGGTCCGCCGGAGCCGGGCGCTCCGGGCATGAATACAGCACCAATCCCAGCGACACTCTTGGCCTGTACGTGACCAAGGTCAAGTCCAAGGTCCGCCATACCGTTTCCGAACCGATGACGGGCGGAGAATTGTGGACTTTCGCCAACGGGATGCGCGTCATTGTCAAGCGGAGCGTAGAACAGAAAGGGATGTTTACCTACGGATTCCTCCTGAACGGAGGCTTCTCGGACGTCCCTTCCCTTGCACAAGGCGAGGGAGGATTCATCGCCGACATGTTGATGCTCAACGACATCGGAGGACTCTCCGGGCCGTCTTTCCGGAGGATGCTCGAGTCCAACGGCATCGGCATGGAGGCGGCCGTGAGCCTGACCGACCTCCGGCTCACCGGCCGCGCGCCGTCTCCGCGTCTCGAGCTTCTGCTCAAGAGCCTTGCGACGCTTTCGCGGGAAAGGTCGGTCAACAGGGATGCGTATGAGTACTACCGTAAGTCCGAAATACTCCGCCTGTCCGTGGACAGGAAGCAGCATGACGGCATCAATGCCGTGGTGGACAGCATCATGTGCCCGGATTACCGCTATATGACCGGAAAGCATCCTTCGGGACTCTCCGACGATCTGCCGGAACGGGCTGCAGAATACTTTGAAGGCGTGTTCTCCCGCTGCAACGACGGGGTGCTGGTGCTCGTCGGCGACCTCGATCCTTATGCTCTTAAGAAGATCCTTCCGAGATATATGGGCGCCTTCGTGACCGGCGGCAGACCCTCGGCGCGTCCTCAGGTCGATTTCAATCTCCGTTCGGGATGGTCGACCTATACTGTGGAATCCGGGGACAGCGTGGTCGGCGGCGGCGAGCCTTGCATAACTGTCGCCGAGTCCGCTGTACTGCCCTTCACGCTGGAGCGTTATTACTCTTTCCGGGTGGCGGCCATGGAATTGAAGAAACATCTTGCTCTTGCCTTGGCTCCGATGGGAATGTACGCTGAAGTGTCAGATGACCTTGAGCTTTTCCCTGCCGAGCGCATGACCCTTCGGATAGTCTGCCGCCCGGCGGAGGAGGACGGTCTGCCTGCGGATGTGGTGCCGGAGGACCCGTTGAGGGTTCTCGGCGTAGTCCGCGGCGCCCTGGCGGAGTTCTCCGCCTCGGGCCCTTCGGCCTCCTCACTGGCAGCCTCTAAGGCCACTTTCCTCGCCGGACTGGAATCGCGGATGTCCGATCCCGAGTCCCTTGTGGAGGCAGCAATGGTGCGTTACTCCCTAGGCAAGGATATGGTCACCGGCTACAAGTCCAGGGCCGGCGCCGTGAGTGCGGCTTCCGTCCGTGAGATACTGTCGGCCCTTGACTCCGGCAGCAAGGTTGAATACGTAGTATATTAGGAATATGGCCAGGAACGGTTTCGGTATCATCGTCCAGATAGGCGACTGCCTCGTGTCCGAAGATGTTTTCGCCGAGTACTTCGCGTGCGACTATGAGGTCTGCAAGGGCAAATGCTGCATAGTGGGGGACTGCGGCGCACCTTTGGAGGAAGATGAAACCGAACTTCTCGAGAGGGAATACCCGGCCTATTCCCCTTTGATGAGCGAGGCCGGCCGTCAGGCCGCAGAGTCCAAGGGGTTCTTCGAGATAGATTTCGAAGGCGATATAGTCACTCCGCTAGTACCCGGCACCCAGGAGTGCGCATATACTCTCTTCGAGGACGGCAACTGCCTCTGCGCCATAGAGCGCTGCCACATCCGTGGCGGCTGCGAATTCCCCAAGCCAGTCTCCTGCGCCCTTTATCCCATACGCATCAAGAAACTCTCCAATGGCCAGCTGGCGTTGAACGTCCACCATTGGGATATCTGCAAGGACGCCTTTGAAAAAGGACGCCGCGAGGGCGTCCGTGTCTATCAGTTCCTCCGTGCCCCTATCATCCGCCGTTTCGGCGAGGATTTCTACGACCAGCTTCTCGCTGCAGCGGATCTTGTCCTTTCCCAGTCGGATTCCGAATAGTCCTGTCACACTCGGGCACGATAATCGTTATATAAAAAGAGCAAAATTATTTGGCAATATAGAAAAATTGTCATAGCTTTGCAGTGTATTAGTTTTGTAATACACTATTAAACATTGAACGTTTCAGTAAAAAAATACTGAAATTTTATAAAAGATTATTGTTTTTCAATAATTCTTTATTAAATTTGCAGAAACGAACAGAATAGATACGATATGCTGATAGAACTCAAAGGCGTCAACAAGACGTACGACAACGGCCAGCCTCTGCATGTACTCAAAGGGATAGACCTCTCCATCGACAGGGGAGAGTTCGTCTCCATCATGGGAGCTTCCGGATCGGGCAAATCCACTCTCCTTAATATATTAGGTATCCTCGACAATTACGATACCGGAGAGTATTGGCTCGACGGAAAGCTTATCAAGGACTTGAGCGAGCGCCAGGCTGCGGATTACCGCAACCGGATGATCGGCTTCATCTTCCAGTCCTTCAACCTCATCGGGTTCAAGACTGCGGTGGAGAACGTGGAGCTGCCCCTCTTCTACCAGGGAGTCAGCCGCCACAAGCGTCACGCTCTCGCCATGGACTATCTCGAGCGCCTCGGCCTCAAGGACTGGGCGTCGCATTACCCCAACGAGATGTCCGGCGGCCAGAAACAGCGTGTCGCCATCGCCCGCGCCCTTATCACCCATCCCCAGATCATCCTTGCCGACGAGCCGACCGGCGCGCTTGATTCCAAGACTTCGGTCGAGGTCATGGACCTGCTCGGCCAGCTCAACCGCGAGGAGCACGTCACCCTCATCGTGGTTACTCACGAGAGCGGAGTGGCCAACTGCACCGACAAGATCATACACATCAAGGACGGCGTCATCGGCGAGATCGAGATGAACGCCCTTCACAATGCTTCCGCCTTCGGAACGTCCACCATAATGAAATGATCCCATGAGAGACGTATTCGTTGAAATATGGGAGTCGCTCCGTCGCAATAAACTGCGCACATGCCTGACCGGCTTCGCCGTGGCCTGGGGCATCTTCATGCTCATAGTCCTTCTCGGCGCCGGCAACGGCATCATGAACACCTTCGACGACAACAGTGAAGGTATCAGCGTCAATACGATGGAGGTATATGGCAACTCCACGTCCAAGCCATACGGCGGTTTCAAGCAGGGCCGTCGCATCGAGCTGGATGAGCGCGACATGGCCCTTACGGCCAGTCCGGCATTCGCCGACCACGTGGGCGACATTTCCGCAGCGCTCAGCCAGAGCGGGTTCAAGATGTCTTACGGCAAGCGTTATTTCGATGTCGAACTGACCGGAGTCTATCCTGAATATGCCCAGATGAACTGGATCGAGACCGTCGCCGGCCGTTTCATCAACAAGGAAGACCTCAAGGGACAGCGCAAGGTGATAGTCATCACGCATATGCAGGCCCGCAATTTCCTTGGCGGGAAGGAGAATTACGAGTCCCTCATCGGACAAAGGGTGAAGATAGGCAACCTCTCGTTCAAGATCGTAGGTGTCCGCCACGGCCGCGAGAACGAGAATGATGCTACCATTTACACTCCTTACACTACGCTCAGGGGCATTTTTGCCAAAAGCAACAAGATAGACGTCCTTGCATTTTCCTTCCACGGTCTGGATACCGAGGAGGAGAACGAAGAGTTCGAGAAGGAATACAAGAAGGCCATCAACACCGTCCACGGCGCCGCGCCCGATGACGAGCGCGCCGTCTGGATCTACAACTCCTTTATGACCAGCCTCCAGATGAACAAAGGACGCCATATCCTTGAGGTATTCCTCTGGGTGATAGGCTTGTTCACTCTGCTGAGCGGCATCGTCGGCGTGAGCAACATTATGCTCATCACTGTCAAGGAACGTACCCACGAGTTCGGTATACGCAAGGCCATCGGCGCGGGTCCGTGGTCGATAATGAAACTCATCATTACCGAGAGCGTCACCATAACGGCATTCTTCGGATATGTAGGGATGGTTCTGGGAATGATAGCCTGCGAAGTCCTGGACGCAACTGTCGGTTCCAACCCTCTCGAACTGTTCGGAGAGAGCATCAACGTGATGAAGAATCCTTCCGTAGGACTTGACGTCGCCATCGAGGCCACACTCCTCCTTATCATAGCGGGCACTTTGGCCGGAATGATTCCGGCCCGCAAGGCCG
>CAMJHW010000026.1 GCA_946405645.1 uncultured Bacteroidales bacterium | reverse complement strand
GCTCCAGAAGTCGGTCGGAATGCTTCCGCTCGAGCTCATCGTCACGGCCGAAGCCGTTGCCGTCGCCGCTATCGGCTATATGCTTGCAAAGAAGTTGTGACTTGATCACTTGCTAAATAATAACTGTTATGAAGAAATTTGTCGTATTGGTATTGCTGGCTTTTACCGTGGTCGCGGCATCGGCGCAGACAAAGAAGGTCTCCATCCTGGGAGACTCTTATTCAACCTTCAAAGGTTCCAACCCCGAGGGGTATGCTCCCTTCTACCCTGACTCCAAAAATGATGTCAAGGAGGTGGAACAAACCTGGTGGAGCCTGTTTATCAAGGAAAAGGGCTATGAGTTGGATAAGAACAACTCCTGGGGAGGCACCACTATCTGCGGGACCGGCTTTTTCAACAGGGACGTGTCCTCATCGTGTTTCCTGAGCCGCATGTTCATGCTCGGCGATCCCGATATCATCTTTGTGTTCGGCGGCACGAACGACGCCTGGCAGCGTTCCCCGCTCGGCGAGTACAAATATGAAGGCTTGACGAAAGCCGACTGCATGACTTTCCGTCCGGCGCTGGCCTACCTTCTGGACACTCTGCAGAAGCTCTATCCGAAGGCGAAGGTCTATTCCATCCTGAACTCTGAACTGCAGGAAGAAATCAACGAATCCATGCGGACGGTCTGCCAGCATTATAATGTCCAGCTCATCGAGCTTCACGACATCGAAAAGCAGAACGGCCATCCTTCCATCAACGGAATGAGAAGCATCTGCGACCAGCTCATAGAGAGTTTACCTGAATAAAGATGAAACGATTTCTGACCCTTCTTGGGCTTGCAGTTGCCGGAATGGCCGCCTTTGCCCAAAACCCCATCACCTCCGTGATGTACACCCCGGATCCCGCCCCTTATGTGCATGACGGCAAGCTCTACATGTTCGTCGACCACGATGAAGACGACGCAACGAACTACAAGATGAAGGACTGGGTGCTGTTCAGCACCGAGGATATGGTCAACTGGACTTATCTCGGCACTCCGATGTCGACCGCCACCTTCAGCTGGGCCCTTCAGGGGAACCGCGCCTGGGCCTCCCAGGCTGTCGAGAGGAATGGCAAGTGGTATTGGTACTGCTGCTGTATGGCGCGCGGCTACGGCGAATGCCTGGCCGTAGCCGTCGCTGACGACCCTCAGGGCCCGTGGGAGGACGCCATCGGCGGCCCCCTCTGCTACGGCAACGGTTTCATAGACCCCACGGTCTGGATAGATGACGACGGTTCGGCATGGCTGTTCTGGGGTCTCCAGGGTTTCTTCTACGGCCAGTTGAACGATGATATGATTTCGTTCAAGGACGGATACAAGGAAGTTCCCGGATATCCCGATCCGGAGGCTTTCGGCCCTTTTGTCCCTAGGACAAAATGGTCGTTGGGAAGAGTGATCGACATGACTTCCTACGAAGAAGGCCCGTGGGTCTGCAAACGCGACGGCACCTATTATGCGATATATCCGGCAGGAGGCATCCCGGAGTTCATGGCCTATTCCACCGCTCCGACGATCAACGGTCCCTGGAAATACGGCGGACAGATAATGGACCGTATCCCCAACAGCATTACCATCCACGGAGGATACGTCAATTACAAGGGGCACGACTATATGTTCTATCATACTGCCTCGTTGCCCAACGGGAGCAGCTATCACCGCAGCGCTGCAGTGGAAGAGTTCAAGTTCAACCCTGACGGAACCATCCCTTTCATCCCCGCGACGAAGGAAGGTCCGGACCCCATAGGAACTATCAATCCGTATGTGACCGTCGAGGCGGAGACAATGGCCGAGAGCTATGGCGTCAAGGTTGACCGCCTGCCCGGCACGCGTCATTATGTAACCTCCATCCACAACGGAGACTGGATCAAGGTCCGCGAAGTGGACTTCGGCGACGAGGAGGCCACGATGGTTGTCATCGAGATGCTCAATTTCAAGAATCCCGGCAGCATAGATTTCTTCATCGACGAGATGATAGATGCGAGGCCGGTAGCCACCGTGCCCGTCAACAACGACAACATGATGATTACCGCTCCGGTACGTCCCGGAGTGACCGGGAAGCACGATGTCTATCTGCTTTTCCACGGTGGTGACGAGGAGCTCTTCGACCTTGACTGGTGGAAGTTCAACGCGCATGTCAATATGCCGATCATCCAGACCAAATACACGGCGGACCCCGCCCCTATGGTCTATGACGGCAAGGTTTACCTCTATACCACCCACGACGAGGACTACGCCAACGGATTCGTGATGAAGGACTGGCTGCTCTACACCTCGGATGATATGGTGAACTGGCAGGACCACGGTGCCGTGGCATCTCTCAAGGATTTCAAATGGTATGACGGCGACAACGGGGCTTGGGCCCTTCAGGTAGTGGAGAGGAACGGCAAGTTCTATATGTACTGTCCCATCCATGGGCACGGGATAGGAGTGCTGGTCGCAGATACCCCTTACGGCCCGTTCGTGGATCCTATAGGAAAGCCGCTTGTATGGCAGAGGGAGCATTGGGAGGACATCGACCCTACTGTGTGGGTCGATGACGACGGACAGGCCTATATGTACTGGGGCAACCCCAACGTCTATTGGGCGGAGCTCGGCGACGATATGATTTCCCTGGCCAGCGAGATCCACAAACTCGATTACAAGATTGATTACTATCAGGAGGGGCCATGGTTCTACAAGCGTAACGGCAAGTATTATCTGGCTTTCGCTTCCACCTGCTGCCCCGAGGGAATAGGTTACGCTATGAGCGACAGCCCCACCGGTCCCTGGAAATCAATGGGACACATCATGGACCGTACATGGCGCACCAGGGGCAACCATCCCGGCATCATCGACTACAAGGGCAGATCTTATGTTTTCGGCCTGAATTACGAGATAATGCACATTGATACGTTCCGTCATCACGAAAGGCGCAGCGTATCGGCTGCCGAGATGCATTACAATCCTGACGGCAGCATCCAGAAAGTCCCTTACTGGCAGGACAACGTCCTGGAGCAGATCCAGCCCTTCAACCCGTTCCGTAAGGTGGAGGCAGAGACGATGTCATGGGGATATGGCCTCAAGACCCAGAAGGGCGGCAACGTGATAGTCGTTACGGACATCGATGAAGGCGAATACCTGAAAGTGTCGGGAGTGGACTTCAAGAGAGGCGCCAGGAATCTCCAGATGAATGTGTGCGCCGTCAAGCCTGCTGTCGTCGAGATAAGGCTCGATGCCGAAGACGGCCCGCTTGCCGGCACCATGAACATCAAGCCTGGTGACGGCTACAGGACGAACAGCTGTTCATTGAAAGGCGTATCCGGCGTCCATGACTTGTACTTTGTGTTCAAGGGCGACGGCTTCACCTGGGACTGGTGGCAGATGAAATAGACTACTCCAGTTCCGGCCCCAGTTTGATGGATTTGCCGGCGGCGAGGTTGAACTCCTTGGTCTTCCCGGCATAACGTACGGTAAATGGCTTCCCGAGATTGGATTTGATCTCGCAGGAAGTCATTTTTCCGTCTTTCCAGCTGATGCTCACTTCATAATCGCCCCTGGCCTTGAGCCCGCTGACGGAACCGTCCTTCCAGCTGACCGGAAGTGCAGGCAGGATGGATATTTCGCCGGCATGGCTCTGAAGGAGGCTCTCGGCGATGGCGGCTGTGATACCGAAGTTGATGTCGGACTGGTTCGATCCGGAGAAATGGAGGTTGTTGCCGAAACCGCCCCTGCGTCCGGCGGGGGTCATGAAGATCTTCCTGAGCACCTCGTCAGTTTTCGCGCCGTTCTCGAGCCTTGCCCATTGGCAGATGTCTATCGCGCTGTTCCAGAAAACAGTGATCGGGCGCGGCTCGAGCCAGGTTTCTACTGCTTTTGCGAGCTCGGGCGTTCCTCTGAGAGTGATGGAATTGCCTGGATAGAGGCCGAAGGTTCCCGACCAGTTGTGGTTCTCCCTGCCGCGTGTCCAGTCTTCAATCCACCCCTGGAGCATACCGTTTTCTCCGATCATATATGGAGGAATCTTTTCGAGGACGTCCGCCAGCCTGGCGCTGAATTCGCTGTCGACGTTCAGAAGCTTCGAAGCCTCGATGAGGTGGGGGAAGAGATCCCTGATCAAAGCGTTGTCCATCGTGGTCGAAGGTGCAAGGAACATTTCTTCAGGATTGCCTTCGATGTAATATCCCTGTTCAGGAGACATGGAGAACGGGATGGTAAGGTAACCGTAATTGGGGTTCACCTCCAGAATGTCCAGAAGGAATTCAGCGGCGCCCTTCATAATGGGATAGTACTTCTTCAAGAAGTCGATATCCTCCGTAAAAAGATAGTGCTCCCAGATATGCTGGCACAGCCAAACGCCGCTCATCGGCCACATTCCGTATCGGGCGGCGTCCACCGGAGCAGTGCCGCGCCAAAGGTCGGTATTGTGGTGCGACACCCAGCCGTCCGCTCCATAGTAGAGCTTTGCGGTCTCGGCTCCGTTCTCGGCAAGGTCCTCGATCAGGTGGAATAGAGGTGCGGTACATTCGGAGAGATTGGTGACTTCGGCGGGCCAGTAGTTCATCTCCGTGTTGACGTTGAGGGTATACTTGCTGCCCCAGTTGGGGAGCAGGTCCTGGCTCCAACGGCCCTGGAGATTGCTGGGCTCGCTGCCTTCCCTGCTGCTGGAAACCGTGATGTAACGGCCGAACTGGAAAAACTTGGCCTGGAGATCCGAGTCGGGCTCTCCGTTCTTGAGCGCCGCGACCCTTTCATTCGTCGGCCTGCTGTTCTCTGCACCGTCCCCGACGGTGAGATGGACGCGGCTCATCAGCCCGGAAAAGTCCTTGAGGTGAGTATCCCTGAGCTGCTTGAAGCTCTTTCCTTCGACTGCGGCGAGGACCTTGTCGCAACGCGCCGCGGGATCGCCGCTGATATCATTGTATTTGACGAAGTCGGTAGCTATGGTCAGGACGAAGGTCACCGAATTGGCGTCTGCGACCACCAGGCTGGAATCCGTAGCCACGAGCGTTCCCTTCTCAGGCATCGCGATGACATCAGTCTGGAAACTCATCCCGTCGCCCTCGACCTTTGCGATCAGATCGAAGATCCTGGTAGGGAGATAGCTCCAAGTGCCGTTCATGGTCAGGCGGTTGCCATTTGATGAGACTTTCCTTTGGAAAGGACTCTTGAGCTTCGCCTCCACGTTCACCTTGCCGGGCTTGTCGGCAGAGACCTTCATCACCATTACATGATCGGGGTAGGACATGAACACCTCCCTGGTCATCTTTACGTCGCCCTCGGTATAGCTGACCTTGACAATTCCTGTCTCCATGTCAAGCTCACGATAATAATCCTTGACCGGCCCGTTCCCGGGCTTGAAATCGAGGAGCATATCGCCGACCGGAACGTAGGTCTGCTGGTTGGCGGGTTTTCCGTAGAAATGCTCGTTTACCAGTTTCTCCGCTTCCTTGTACTCCTTCGCATACATCAGTTCCTTGATCTGATCGTAGTAGTTGTGCGCCTCGGGATCGTTGTAGTCGTGAGGGCGGCCGGACCAGAAAGTGGATTCATTGAGCGCAATCCGCTCATTTTCCGTCCTTCCGAACACATTGCCTCCCATATAGCCGTTGCCGATGAACAGGCCGTCCAGCCAGACTTCTCCGGCGGGTTCGTCGTACCACAGGACCATCTCCCTGCTGGATTCGGGAGCGGATTTGGAGCATGAAACAAATGCTGACAGGATCAAATAGGAGAGAAACAGTATCCTTTTCATAGCTGATGTAATAAGGGTTGATATTATTAGTCGATGGAGGCTGGCTCTAAAGCGGCAATGTCAGCCGAGGAAGGCGAGGATGGCGACGGTGTCGTCCTTGGGGAACGCTTTCTGCTCGCCTGTGGCGAGATTCTTCAGCTGGACGACCCCGGCCGCCATTTCGGACTCTCCGTTGATGGAGAGGAAAGGAATGGACTTGCGGTCGGCGTAGTCGAACTGTTTCTTAAGCTTGGCGGAGTCGGGATAGACCTCCACCGAGACTCCGGCTTCGCGCAGAGCGCGGGCGACGGGCAACACGTACAGCAGCTCGCTGCCGCCCATGTTGGCAAATAGCACGCGTGTGGCGGACTTGAGCCCGGCGGGGAACTTGTCCAGTCCTTTGAGCACATCGTAGATGCGGTCGGCACCGAAACTGACTCCTACACCGGACATGTCCGGCAAGCCGAAAATGCCGGTAAGGTTGTCGTAACGGCCTCCGCCGCAGATGCTTCCGATGGCGAAATCGAGGGCTTTGACTTCGAAGATGGCTCCCGTATAGTAATTCAGTCCGCGCGCGAGTGAGAGATCGATCTCTACGGCCGATCCGATGCCGGCGGCATCGATGAGGCCGAAAAGCTCTTCGAGCTCGTCCAGGCCCTTCAGGCCTGCCTCGGAGACTGCGCCCGACGCGGATCCGCCGCCCATGAGCTTGCGCATGGCGGCAATCTTCTCCGCGTCGGTGCCGGACAGCAGAAGCACGGGCTCGAGCACGGCCACCGCCTCCGGCGTCAGGCCCTTGCCGAGCATCTCTTCCTTGACGGCGTCAAGTCCGACCTTGTCGAGCTTGTCGATGGCGACGGTGATATCCACGACCTTGTCGGGGAATCCGCATATCTCGGCGAGTCCGGTGAGGACCTTGCGGTTGTTGATCTTGATGAGCACGCGCACGTCGAGCAGCTTGAACACCCGGTCGATGATCTGGACAAGCTCCAGTTCGTTGACCTGCGAACGTGAACCTATGACGTCCACGTCGCACTGGTAGAACTCGCGGTATCGGCCTTTCTGCGGCCTGTCGGCTCGCCATACGGGCTGGATCTGGTAACGTTTGAACGGGAACGAAATCTCGTTCTGGTGCTGGACCACGAAACGCGCAAACGGCACGGTGAGGTCGTAGCGGAGACCTTTCTCGCAGACCTTGAGTGACAATGCCTTGCTGTTGTATGCACGGTCTCCGTCCTCAAGCCTGAAACTGTCATAGTCGATGCCGGAGAAGGCGTCTCCGGAGTTGAGTATCCTGAACAGGAGTTTGTCGCCCTCGTCGCCGTATTTGCCGAGCAGGGTGGAGAGGTTCTCCATCGCGGGCGTGTCGATCTGGGCATAGCCGTAAGTCTTGAAGACGCTTCGTATGGTGTCGAATATGTAGTTGCGCTCGGCCATTTCCTGCTGTCCGAAGTCGCGGGTTCCCTTGGGGATGGATGGTTTCTGTGCCATGCTTCAATTGGTTTATCATGCAAATATAGCATTTAAGTCGCAGTTTTTTGTTATTTTTGCCCCGATCAATCCGTTACGAATATGAAAGAATTCTTCAAAATGGTCCTCGCCGTAGTATGCGGCCTCTTTATTGCGGGAATCATCGCATTGATCCTTGGCATGGGCTTCGTGTCGTCGCTCGCTGCTGCCGGCAGCGCTTCCACCGCGCTGCCCAAGTCCGGAGTCATGGTCATGGATATGTCCAAGATCGTTATCTCCGAGCAGTCCACTCCCGCTTCACCCGACGTGATGTCGCTCGTGTCCGGCGGCGGTTCAATGGTTCAGAACATCGGCCTCTGGAAGGCCGTCCAGGCCATCAACAAAGCCGCCGAGGACCCCGCCGTCAAGTATATCTACATCAAGGCCGACGGCGCCTCCGGCGGTATGGCGCAGCTTCAGGAGCTCCGCAAGTCGCTGGCCAACTTCCGCATGAGCGGAAAGCCTGTCATCTCCTATATCGAGGGCCCTTCCACAGCATCTTACTATCTTGCTTCCGTCTCCGACAAGATCTATATGACATCCTATCAGGGCGCCAACTCTTCGCTGACGGGCATCGGCGGCAGGCTTACCTTCTACAAAGACCTGCTCGACAAGCTCGGCGTCAACGTACAGCTCATACGTCATGGCAAGTACAAGTCCGCCGGCGAGGGATATATCAAGAACAGCCCCAGCCCCGAGAACCTCGAGCAGAACCGCGCAATGATCGACGCGATCTGGGGCAGCTATGCTTCTGAGATCGCCGAGAGCCGCAGGATGTCGGTCGAGGCTGTCAATGCAGCTATCGACGAGCTTAAGCTCAACCTTCCCGAAGACTACCTCCGTGAAGGTTTCGTGGATGAACTGCTCGACCGCGAGGGCCTTGAGAACAAGCTCGCGGACCTTGCAGTCGTCGAATCGTTCAAGAAACTCAAGTCCTTCACCCTTGCCGATTACATCTCGGCCAAGGTCGTTCCCAATACCAAGGTGAAACAGAAGATCGCCATCCTCTATGCTGACGGCGAGATCATCGACGGCGAAGGCAAGCAGAATGTCGCCGGAGACTATTTCGCCCGCGTCATCTCCAAGGTCCGTGCAGACTCCACCATCAAGGCCGTCGTCTTCCGCGTGAACTCTCCCGGCGGCAGCGTGCTCGCCTCCGAGAAGATCAAGGCGGGCATCGAGTTGCTCATGAAAGAGAAGCCCGTGGTCGCTTCCTATGGTAACTATGCGGCATCCGGAGGTTATTGGATTTCCAACAACTGTGACAAGATCTACTCCGACGCTACCACCCTCACCGGATCCATCGGCGTCTTCAGCATGATTCCCGATCTCAGCAAGACCGTCATGGACCTCGCCCACGTCAACATCGTAACCGTGGGCTCCAACAAGCATGCCGACATGTATTCCCTGATGCGTCCCCTCGACCAGGAGGAGCTCGATTATATGCAGGCTTCCGTCGAGAACATCTACACTCGTTTCGTCAACACCGTTTCCGAGGGACGCGGCCTTGAGCCCGACTTCGTGGATTCGATTGCCCAGGGTCGTGTGTGGGCCGGTTCCGATGCCATCAAGATCGGTCTCGTGGACGAGATAGGCACTCTGGAGGATGCAGTGAAGTGGGCGGCCTCCGCCGGCGGTGACGCCGACCTGACGGCCTGGAACGTGGTAGAATATCCCAAGCCGCTGTCCGAGATGGAGAGGATGATGGAGATGTTCGGCCAGGGTGTTCCCCCTGAGAATATCTTCTCAGGCACTCCTTTCGGAGATGCTGCGGAAATGCTTCTCGACTGGTATGAGCGTGTGAAGAATAATCCTGCGGACGTCATGTTCGCCCGCATCCCTTACGTTATCGATATCAGGTAATTAGAGGACTGAGATCCTCAAGACTTTTACGGAGCCCTTCGCCACGCGGAGGGCTTCGTCCATTCTGAGCCCGGCCACGGCCGCTACCCGGCCGTCTCCGCCGTCGTCTAGGGCCGGACTATATACGACGATGGCGCTTTCCTTGTCCGAAAGGGACATTTTCCTGTCGGTAAAGATGTCGCTGAGTTTCTTGGCCCTGCCTCCCATTCCGAAGGGACGCATCCAGTCTCCGGACTGCCAGCCGCGGAGGATGAAAGGGAAGAGGAGTGCGGAAGCGTCGCAGATGAGCAGGCCCTCCGCCTGCTTCAGCGACCCGGGTACCACTGTTTCGATCCGGACGGTCCTGCCTTTGAATCGGTAGTCGCCCGGTCCTGTGACGGTCACTTCGTCGGGACCGTCATCTTCGGAAACACGCCCTCTGAATGATATCGCATCGTGCGAAGTCTCCAGGACGTGGGTGGAGGAGTGGAAGCGTTTTCCTGCGAAGGTGCCGCGGCCCTGCGCGCGCTCTTCAATCAGCGCGAGTATCGAATCCAAGGTCTTCCCGCTGAAGCCGCATGGTTCGGCCAGACGGAAGAATACGTACTTCCAATGCTTGAAACCCAGAAGCTTGTCTACACGGATCGTCCCGTCCTCGGAGAGGATCTTCGCCCGTGCTTCTCGGAAATACTCTTCAGCGATGTCATCCGCCTGCGCGAAATGCCTCATGTCGGAGTTCAGTGTCTTCACGAAGGAGGGATTGATCCTTGCGAACTCCGGGAATACATTGTTGCGTAAACGGTTGCGGTGCGCATCATTCTCCGCATTGGTCCTGTCTTCACGGTGCTCTACTCCGTTCGCTTTCGCATATTCCTCTATCTCCGCCCTCGTCATCCCCAGCATCGGCCTTATCAGCCTTACCATTCCCGAGGGAACATGGCCCTGGAAATTTGTGCCACCCTCGGCAACATAAGAGGGGGGGACCCATTGTTTACAATGGGGGGGCTCCTGCGGAGCAAGACAATTTCCAGGGCCATGTTCCCTCGGAAGGGAGGAATCTGAGGCCATGCCGCGGAGGCCGCGGAGGCCTGTGCCGCGCAGGAGATTGAGGATGAGGGTTTCGGCGTTGTCGTTGGCATTGTGGGCCACGGCGACGGCGTCGAAGCCGTATTGGACGGCAATGCGCGCGAACCACGCATATCGCAGTTCGCGCGCAGCCATTTCTATGCTGATGCCATGTTCCGAAGCGTAGCCTGAAGTGTCGAAATCTGCGCGGAAGAACGGCACACCGTGCGTTTCCGCCCATTTCTCCACAAACTCCGCATCCGCGTCGCTATCGCTGCCCCTGAGATGGAAGTTGCAATGCGCTACGGCATAATCTCCTCCGGCACGGCCATACATGTCAGCCATGCACATGGAGTCGATGCCTCCGCTCACAGCCAGCAGGACCTTCATGACGGATTACTTGTCCCGCAGTCTCCTGGGCTTGAGGGTGTATGCGAAATTGAAGGAAGTGAACTCCTTGAACTGGACGCGGTTGCGTCCGTCCGGGTACTGGGCGATGTCCTTTTCGTTCTTGATGACGACGTTGGGGTCGTAGATGAGCCAGGTGTCGAGTCCGATCTTGAAATACTTGCCGACGGTCCAGGTGATCTTGTTGTCCCAGTTGACGCGGTATTCCTTGAAAGGATTGTCGAGATAGTCGGTGAACAGGACCAACTGGGTGCCGTAGTTGAACACTTCGTTGATGACGAACTTGGCATCGGCCTTGACCTGGGCGCCGAACTGGAACTTGGCGCTGCGATAGTCGGGGCCGGCAGGAGAGGCGGCCGAAGCCGAAGGGTCGCGCAGTTGCATTCCGTAGGTCTTGCGCAGGTCCTCGGCACGGACGATGGTGAAACCGCCTGTCAAGGGAGCGATGTTGATGCTCAGCCACTTGTTCGGAGTCCAGTCCATACCGAGACCGAGATTGGTGTAGGCCGGAGCGAGGAATCCGGACTTGTGGGTACCGGTCCACTTGCCGTCGGTTCCCTGCTTGTAGTCGCTGTATCCGTCGCTGAACTGGGAACGGAAGTCGAAGGCCGCGGTATAGCTCCACTTGGAGTCCTTGCGGGTCTTGTATCCCCATTTGCTTTCTGCGTAGATACGGTCGGTAGTTTTCTGGATCAGGCCTTTCTTGTCGGCCGAAGAGAGGGTGCCGTACTGGAGCTGGAGGCGGTTGCCCCAGGTCGTGAGGTCCTTCTCGTACTTGGCGTTGGCGTCAAGGCCGGAATTGAGGCTGAGGTTGTTGTAGCCGCCGGCCGCCCAGTCCCAGAGGCTGGTCTGGTTCAGTCCGAAGGTAAACTCGGCTGCGCTGGTCCAGAAATTGGGCTTCTCATCAGCCTTCTCCACTTCGGGAGCCTTGGCGAGCTCCGCGGCTGCGGCAGCGGCCGCGCTCTGCGCATCCTGCGCATATGCGGCGCCGCCGAGGCAAAGTGCCGCGGCCGCACCGGCGATGATGGTATGCAAAGTCTTCATAATGTGTACTTTTAGTAGGAAATGGCAAAGACGACGCGGCGGCTCGAAGGCTTGCCGGAATAGATGCACTTGCCCTCCTCCTCGCAGACGCAGCTGTCGATGGGGATGCAGCGGATGGTGGCCTTGGTCTCGTCCTTGATCTTCTGCTCGGTCTCGGGCGTACCGTCCCAGTGGCAGAGGAGGAAACCGCCTTTCTGGATCTCGGTCTTGAACTCCTCCCAGTCGTCGCACTTGCGGATGTTGGCGGTGCGGAACGCGAGAGCCTTGTCGTAGATGCCCTTCTGGATGTCGGCGAGAAGCTCGTCGATGTACTTCTCGAGCCCTTCGATGCCGACGGTATTCTTCTCAAGCGTATCGCGCCTGTGGACCTCGACCGTGCCGTTCTGCAGGTCGCGGGGACCCATGGCAAGGCGTACGGGGACTCCCTTGAGCTCCCACTCGGCGAACTTGAAGCCGGGGCGGAGGGTGTCGCGGTCATCGACCTTGACACTGTGGCCCATGGCCTCGAGGGCCTTCTTGACCTCGTACATCTTGTCGAGGATGGCGTTGCGCTCCTCGTCGCTCTTGTAGATCGGGACCATCACGACCTGGATGGGAGCCAGCGCGGGAGGCAGCACGAGTCCGTTGTCGTCGCCGTGTGCCATGATCAGCGCGCCCATAAGGCGGGTGGACACACCCCAGGAAGTAGCCCAGACATACTCCTGCTTGCCGTCCTTGCCCGTGAACTGCACGTCGAAAGACTTGGCGAAATTCTGTCCGAGGAAGTGGGACGTGCCGGCCTGCAGAGCCTTGCCGTCCTGCATCATGGCTTCGATGGTGAGGGTGTCGAGGGCTCCGGCGAAACGCTCGTTGGGACTCTTATGGCCGACGATTACGGGGAGGGCCAGGCAGTTGCGGGCGAAGTCGGCGTACACGTGGACCATCTGACGAGCCATGGACTCGGCTTCTTCGGCAGTGGCGTGGGCGGTATGGCCTTCCTGCCAGAGGAACTCCGCGGTGCGGAGGAACAGTCGGGTGCGCATCTCCCAGCGCACGACGTTGCACCACTGGTTGCAGAGGATGGGGAGGTCGCGCCAGGAAGTCACCCAGTTCTTATATGTGCTCCAGATAATAGTTTCGGAAGTCGGGCGTACGATGAGTTCCTCTTCGAGCTTGGCGTCAGGATCCACGACAACCCCCTTGCCTTCGGGGTCGTTCATGAGCCTGTGGTGGGTCACCACGGCGCATTCCTTGGCGAAACCTGCCACGTGCTCGGCCTCGCGCGAGAAGAATGATTTGGGTATGAAGAGGGGGAAATACGCATTCTGGACGCCTTTCTCCTTGAACATTCCGTCGAGTACGCTCTGCATTTTCTCCCAGATGGCGTAGCCGTACGGTTTGATGACCATGCAGCCCCTGACTGCGGACTGTTCGGCGAGGTCGGCTTTCACCACCAGATCGTTGTACCACTGCGAATAATTGTCGGACCTTTTAGTCACTTCCTTGGCCATAACTATTAAATTTGCTAAAAATCAATTTTCTTGTTAACATTGTGAAAGTTTCCCCGTCTTACAGACGGATTGGAAAGGTATAAAAGTTGCAAGCAACGTTTGCAAAGATACAAATTTTATCAATTATAGGAGATTCTAAAAATGAAAACACACGTCTTATTCATCGCTTCGGTCCTCCT
>CAMJHW010000025.1 GCA_946405645.1 uncultured Bacteroidales bacterium | reverse complement strand
CCGTGCGCGCCGTCTCGTCCGGAGGACATCCGGGCCTGCCGGCGCTGGCGCAATAGGACATAGTGCACTAGACGGTCCAAAGTTTGGACCGTCTAGTGCATTTAAGGCCGATTTTGCTCTAGACGGTCCAATTCGTGGACCGTCTAGAGCACTTTAGAAGAAAGTGGGGATGCGAAGGCGATCAGTGGGTGGACTGTAGAAGCGAGGCGGCGGCGACGGCGCAGCGGATGCCGTCGATGGCGGAGGAAACGATGCCGCCGGAGTAGCCCGCGCCTTCCCCGCAGGGGAATACGCGCGGGGCTGCAGGGCACTGCAGCGTCTCCGGGTCGCGGACGATCCGTACCGGAGAGGAAGTCCGCGACTCTGTGCCCAACAGCAGGGCATCTGGAGTGTAATAACCACGTATCTTATTGTCTACCAAAGGAAAAACCTTACGGAGACGATTGGCGACCATAGGCGGGAGCACTTCATGCAGAGGGACCGATACGGCTCCCGGATGATACGAAGTCTCGGGAAGGTCCTTCGAAACCCTGCCTTTGCAGAAATCCGTCATGCGCTGCGCCGGAGCGGCGAAAGGATGCGCGTCCGGAGCCGCTTCGCGCACTGACGCATACATCCGCCGCTCCACGTCGCGCTGGAAATTGAGCAGCGCGAAGGCGCCGTCGCCGGAGTACTCCTCCGGAGCGTCCTCCGGCTCCACCTGCACCACCACTCCGGAATTGGCCCAACGGGAATTGCGGGCGGAGTTGGACATTCCGTTCAAAACCACAGTTTCCTCTTCTGTCGAAGAAGGAACCAAGATACCTCCCGGACACATGCAGAAGGAGAACACTCCCCTGCCGTCCACCTGCTCGACGAAAGAGTATTCGGCGACAGGCATACCGGGAGCGAAAGCACCGTGATAACGGGCGTCGTTGATCAGTGACTGGGGATGTTCGACACGTACGCCGAGGGCGAATCCCTTTGCCTGGAGCTCAATCCCCCTGGCATCCAGCATCTCATACACATCGCGGGCGGAATGGCCGGTGGCGAGGATGACGGCTCCGGCGCGGTAGTCCCGGCCGCCGGCCGTACTGACGCGCACTCCATCTTCCTGAATCTCAATGCCGCAGACCTTTGCCCCGAAATGATATTCCCCTCCAAGCTCCTCGATGCGGCGCCTGATGTTTTCGACCACTGCAGGCAGTTTGTCCGTACCGATATGCGGATGCGCGTCGATGAGTATTTCAGGGGAAGCGCCCATCTCCACGAGGCGGTAGAGCACCTCACGGTTGTCGCCGCGCTTGGAGGAGCGGGTATAGAGTTTTCCGTCGGAAAACGCTCCGGCTCCCCCCTCCCCGAAACAGTAGTTGGAATCGGGATCGAGGACTCCGTCCCGTGAAAGGCTTGCCATATCCGCCTTGCGGGCATGGACGTCCTTGCCACGCTCGAGCACTATGGGTTTCAGCCCGAGGCTCAGGAGCTTGAGAGCGGCGAACATCCCTGCCGGACCCGCTCCGACCACGATCACATCAGGTGCGCCGTGCACGTCTGAAAGCTCCGGCAGCCTGTACGGCTCATACGCCTCATCCGCGCCATAGACCTCCACGCGGTAGCGCCATACGGCCTTGCCCCGCGCGTCGATGCTCCTGCGCGAAATGACACAGGTAGCAGACGCCTGCAGGTCAGCGTCCTGTCCGACCGGACGGGTGGGATCGACGACGCGGATCACGGCGTTCCGGCTGAGCCGGAACATCCTTGCCACTGTACGTTTCACCTCGTCCGCCCGCAGACTCTTCCCCAGCGGGACTGCTATCTCGATCTCTTTCATGTTGCCGCAGAATCAATGGATCAGAAATCCGCGATGCGGGAAACGGGGGCTACGTCCAGCGGGCAGCGCTCCCCGGCAAGGTAATGGAAATATCCGGCGATGGCTATCATCGCGGCGTTGTCGGTAGTGAACTTGAACTCCGGGAGATAGACGTTCCAACGGCGCCTGCGGCCCTCATCTTCGATGCGCCTGCGCAGACCGCTGTTGGCCGACACGCCGCCGCCTATGGTGATCTCCTTGATGCCCGTCTGCTTCGCGGCCTTGACCAGCTTGTCCATCAGGATGTCGATCAGGGTCTTCTGGAAAGAGGCGCAGATATCCTCCTTGTTCTTCTCCATGAACTCCGGATCCTTTGCCATTTCATCACGGACGAAGTACAGAAGCGAAGTCTTGATGCCGCTGAAACTATAGTCAAGTCCCGGAATATGGGGCTTGGCGAACTTGAAGCGCCCGGGGTCCCCCTGCGCCGCAAGCTTGTCGATGACGGGACCTCCGGGATAACCGAGGCCCATCATCTTGGAGCATTTGTCGAAAGCCTCCCCTACCGCGTCGTCGATGGTCTGGCCGAGAATCTCGAAATCCAGGGGACTGTTCACCCTGACTATCTGGGAGTTGCCGCCTGAGACCAACAGACACAGGTAAGGGAATGAAGGCTGGCGGTTCTCCTTGTCATACTGCTTGACGAAGTTGGCGAGGATATGGCCCTGGAGATGGTTGACCATCACCAGCGGTATGTCGAGCGATACGGCCAGCGCCTTGGCGAACGAAGTGCCGACAAGCAGCGAGCCAAGCAGGCCGGGGCCGCGGGTGAAGGCGATCGCCGTCAGGTCCGACGCCTTCACGCCTGCCCGTGACAGCGCCTCGCTCACGACCGGAACGATGTTCAGTTCGTGAGCCCTGGAAGCCAGTTCCGGCACCACTCCTCCGAAGGACTCGTGCACCGCCTGGCTGGCTATGACGTTGGACAGCAGGTATCCATCCTTGAGGACGGCTGCCGAAGTGTCGTCGCATGACGATTCGATGCCGAGTATGATATCAGACATAATTGTTTTTTTCTCCAAATGCAGCGGCAAAGTTAGCAATAAATACGCGATTTATTTATTAAATTTGTAGGTTAGAAAAACTGCATCCATATCAGAAAGGCATTAAAAATAATCGCCAGGGTCCTGGTCCTTCTGGTCACCATCCTGTTGACCGCCCTGCTCGTGCTGCAGATCCCTGCGGCACAGACGGCCCTTGTCCGCAAGATCCTGCGCTCGGTCGAAAACAACATCGACGGGCGCATCGAGTTCGCGGACATGACCTTCGTGCCTTTCAACGGTCTGGTCATCAAGGATCTGGCCATCATCGACGACAATCCCGCCCAAGGCGAAGTCACGCTTGACACCCTGTTCAGCGCCGGGACTGTCGCAGCCCGCTTCACCCTCCAGGGACTCCTCTCCCAGAACGGCATCCAGCTCAAGGATGTCGAGGTCGAGCACGCGTGTTTCGCCCTCGTCAACGAGTCCGGCGAGTATTCTTCCAACCTCGCCAGGATTTTCAGGATGAAGCCTCCGGAGGAGGAAAAGGAGAAGAAGGAAGGCGATATATTCTCGATAAACAAAGTCAGGATCAAGGACTTCAACTTCCGGATGCTCGACCGTACCGGAAAGCCCATGGAAAAACCGGAATACGGAATCGACTGGGGCGACCTCGACCTCACCGCCGACATCGAGGGCCGGGATCTCAAGTTCTCGGGCGGAGTGATGTCCGGCCACGCGCAAAGCGTCAGGGTCAGGGAGAAGAGCGGCCTGGACGCGACCCTCAGCGGCGAAGCCAGCGTTGGCAACGGCAGGACCGCCATCACCGGGCTCCGGCTCCGCGACGAATCTTCCAACCTCTCGTTACCCGAGCTTACGCTTTCATACAACGGCACTGAAGACTTCGGGGATTTCGTAAACAAGGTACGAATCCAGGGAGAGTTGGGCAGGAGCACCCTCGGCTTCAAGACCCTGTCCTATTTCGTCCCTTCGTTCAAGGACAACACCATAGTCGCGGACATCAATTCCGGCAGGGTAAGCGGTCCCGTCAACAACCTCCGCATCTACAATCTCGATTTCAAGGACAGGACTTCCGGATTCGGAGGAAACGCGAACGTCTCCCTGTCCAACGTTTCCGACATATCCAACATGGGCCTCACCACCGAGCTCAAGGACTTCACCTTCACCACCGAAGGCCTGGGAGGCTTCCTGAGCCAGTGGATTCCCGGAAAGCCCATCGACCTCAGCAGTCTCGCCAGGGGTGAAACTTTCCGTTTCAACGGCAGCACCTCCGGCAGCCTGGCCGACCTCAAGGTCAACGGCACCATAGACTCCCCCTCCGGAGTCGCCAGGGCCGACCTCAGGGTCCGTGATATCGTTTCCAACGCCCCGATTAGGGTCACGGGCGACCTGGTGACGGACGACATCGACGTCGGACGTTTCATCGGCAAGGATTTCATCCGTCAGGTCTCCCTCCGTACCGGCATCAACGCCACTCTCGGGAAGGGAGCCCCTTCCGTGGACATAGACTCCCTCCGCATCGACCGGCTCAACCTTCTGGGCTACGACTATTCCGACATCCATGCCACTGGAAAATATGCTGACAACGCCTTCGACGGACGCATCATATGCAACGACCCCAACATCAACTTCATGTTCCAGGGCCTGTTCAACCTCTCACCCAATTCCGACAACGCCATCTACCGCTTCTACGCATCCCTCGGATACGCCGACCTGCACGCCCTCAACATCGACAAGCGTGAGATTTCGCGCGTGTCGCTCGGCAGCATCAACGCCGACTTCGTGAACGTGCCGCAGGCAGGCCTCGTCGGCAGGGTCGATGCCGAAGACCTGATGCTCGAGAGCGCGAACGGAATGCACGATATCGGAGACATCCATGTCGATTCCTCTTCCGGTGAGGACGGCTATTCCATAAAGCTCGCTTCGGCGTTCCTCGACGGAACTTTCACCGGATCCAAAGGCATCACCTCCATAGTCAAGGACCTCCAGGAGATCACCACCAAGAAGGAGGTCGCCGCACTCTACGAAGAGCCGGCCAAGCCATGGGACGGAGGTTCCTACAGGGTCCTGCTCAACTTCCACGACAGCCGCGACCTGCTGTCCTTCCTGGCGCCCGGCGCATATATCGCGGACAGCACGGCTCTCAGGCTGCGCGTCACCGATGCGGGTAGGCTCACCGGGCGCATCACCTCGCCCCGCCTCGCCTTCAAGGACAAATACCTCAGGAACATGAGCCTCGACCTGGACAACGGCGACGACGCTCTCAACTGCACCCTGACCGGATCGGAGCTGAGCCTGTCCCGAAGCCTCATCCTCAAGAACGACGCCCTGATGCTCTATGCCAACGACAACAACATCGGCATCGGCTTCAACTTCAACAACATGAACGACCCCGAGGACCGCGGCGAGCTCTACCTCACCGGCGACTTGTCAGGCAGTTCTCCCAAGAAGCCTGTCCTCGACGCACGGAGCCTCACGTCCAACATCTACCTCAAGGGACAGCAGTGGCGCTTCGACCCCGCGTCATACCACTATTCCGAGGGTTCTGTCGAGGTCAACGGACTGAACATCTCCAACGGAGACCAGAATTTCGCCATCGACGGCGGAGTCTCCCAGGACAAGGCCGATACGCTCATGGTCAGCATCAACAACGTCGATCTCGGCCTTGTCAACACCTTCTCGCTGGAGGATCTCGGCATCTCCGGAATCGCCTACGGCAGAGCCATGGTCACGTCGCCCGTCAAGGACAAGCTCGGACTCATGGTCAACGTCTCCACCGACTCCACGACCATCGCCGGCCACCCGGCCGGAACGGTCACCCTCGGAGGATCGTGGGACCTTGAGAACGGACTTCTGGACTACGCCCTCCGCAACTCCATCGACGGCAACACATCGATGGACGCCCGAGGCTTCTACGTCCCCAAAGAGAAATCCCTCGGCCTGTACGCCGGCCTCGAGGACTTCGACCTCGGCTATGCTGCGCCTTTCCTCAAGTCGGTGTTCAGCGACATAGGCGGAAAACTCACCGGCCAGGTCAGCGCGGACGGACCGCTCAGCGGGCTCGAACTGCAGGGTGACGACATGATGATAAAGGACGGCCTGCTGAAGATTGCGTTCACCCAGGTCCCCTACTACTTGAACGGACCGCTCCACATCAACAGCCAGGGAGTTTTCTTCGACGACATCTCCATCAAGGACCGCACCGACGGCTCAGGAACCATCACCGGAGGCATCTCTTACGACCATTTCAAGAACATCCGCATGAACACGCGGATCAGGCTGAACAACATGGAGGTCGTTGACCTGCGCGAGTCCGACGGACAGGCATTCTACGGAAACGTGTTCGGTACGGGACGCGTGAACATCACCGGACCGTTCTCGTCGCTGCTCCTCGACGTCAATGCCACTACGGTCAAGAACGGGCATTTCCACATCCCTCTGGGCAGCGCCACCGCCTTGGGAGGCAGCGACCTCCTGATATTCAAGGAGCCGGTCCGCGAGGTCTATATGGACCCTTATGAGCTTATGATGAACAAGCTCGTGGAAACGAGGAAGGAGGAAAGCGACCTTGCCGTAAGGGTGCGCGTCAACGCCACTCCGCAGGTCGAGGCGCACCTCGAAGTGGACAAGTCCACCGGCAATGTATTCACCGGACGCGGAGCGGGCACCATCAACCTTGAAGTACGCCCGTCCAAGGACCTCTTCACCATCAACGGCGACTACACCCTGAACAGCGGCAACTATCACTTCAACGCGATGAACATCGCCAGCAAGGACTTCACCGTGCTCGACGGCAGCTCCATCAAGTTCAACGGAGACATCATGGACAGTGACCTGTCGATTGACGCACGCTATTCCCTCAAGACCTCCCTGTCGAACCTCATAGCCGACTCGACATCGGTGAGCTCACGCAGGACTGTCGAGTGCGGACTGAACGTCTCCGACAAGCTCCGTAATCCCAAGCTCGCTTTCTCGATCAACGTCCCGGATCTCGACCCGATGACGAAGTCCAGGGTCGAGAGCGCCCTGAGCACCGATGACAAGGTCCAGAAGCAGTTCATCGCCCTGCTCGTGACCAACAACTTCATCCCGGACGACCAGTCCGGCATCGTGAACAATTCCAATCTGTTGACCTCCAACGTGGCCGACCTGATGGCCAACCAGGTCAACAATCTGTTGCAGAAGCTCGACATCCCGCTCGACCTCGGGCTCAACTATGCCGAGAGCGGCACCGGGGCGAGCATCTTCGACGTTGCCCTTTCCACCCAGTTGTTCAACAACCGCGTGACGGTCAACGGAAGCGTCGGCAACAGGAAACATATGACCAACTACAACAGCGACGTGGTCGGGGACCTCGACATAGAGGTGAAGATGGACAAGAGCGGCCAGGTGCGGCTCAACCTCTTCTCGCATTCGGCCGATGAATATACGAACTACCTCGACAACCTCCAGCGCAACGGCGTGGGCGTGGCGTACCAGAAGGAGTTCGACTCGCTGAAGCAGTTCTTCCGCGACCTGTTCACGCCGAAGTCCCAAAGGGCAGCCCAGGAAGCCGCCCGTTCAAGGGAGGAAGAGAGAGTAACCATAGAAGTGGAGAGAAGCGAATGAAAGGCAGACTGTTCCTCATACCGTCCCCTCTCGGGGACAATGATCCGGCCGAGGTGATCCCGGCCCCGACCCTCGATCTGCTGCAAGGCATTGGATGCTATGTCGTGGAGGAGGTCCGGACCGCGCGGCGTTACCTGTCGCGGGCCGGGCTCAAGGGGCGCATCGCGGAGCTTGAATTCCACGAGTTCAACGAGCATACCCCGCAGGAGGAAGTGGAGCGCCTTGCGGCGCTGTTCGACGACGGCCGCGACGTCGGGCTGATCAGCGAAGCCGGCCTTCCGGCAGTGGCCGACCCGGGATCCGCACTGGTGGCTCTCTGCCACCGCCGCGGAATCGAGGTCGTGCCCCAGGTGGGCCCGTCGTCACTGATGCTGGCCTTGATGGCTTCCGGCCTGAACGGTCAGTCTTTCGCCTTCTGCGGCTATCTTCCAGCCAAGACGGAGGAAAGACGCAACGCCATAAAAAGCATCGAAAAGGCCTCGCAGTCCAAGCGGCAGACGCAGATATTCATCGAGACTCCGTACCGCAACGATGCCATGTTCTCGGACCTGCTGCAGTCCTGCCGTCCTTCGACCAGGATCTGCATAGCGGCGAACATCACGATGCCCGATGCGTTCATACGTACCAGGACAGTGGCTGAATGGAAAAAGGAAAACCCCATAATAGGAAAAAGACCATGCGTATTTCTGATGTTGGCATAATGGAGCTCAGCGGGTTGGAGTTCCATGCCTATCACGGCTGTTTCGAGAAGGAGCGGGCCGAAGGCAACCTCTTCGTGGTCGACTTCCGGGCCGAGTACCATTTCAAGACCGCGGCCAAGTCCGACCGCCTGGATGACACCGTCGACTATGCCGACGTGTACAAGGTCATCCGAGAGGAGATGGACAAGCCCTCGAATCTGATGGAAAACGTCGCCTGGAGGATCGTCAAGGGCATAGCCGCCAAGTTCCCGGAGTTCATACGTTTCCAGGTAAGGATATCCAAGAGCACTCCGCCCGTGGGCGGAGCGTGCCAGTGGTCCCGGGTGACCGTGTCGTATCCCAACGAGCCCAAGGCCGCCAGAAGGTTCGACCGGAAATGGTAATCGCATTCCTGACACTTGGCTGCAAGCTCAATTATGCCGAGACCTCCACTTACGAGCGGGGGTTCAAGGCCGCGGGGCTGAAGGCGGTTCCGTGGCAGGAGAAAGCCGACATCTATCTCGTCAACACCTGCACGGTCACTGGCACTTCCGACGCCAAGTCCCGCAATATAGTGCGGAAGATGCACCGCATCAATCCGGACGCGCGCATCATAGTGACCGGCTGCAGCGCCGAACTCCACAGAGCCGAATTCGAGGCCATCGAAGGCGTCACCCGCGTCTTCGGCGCCCACGAGAAATCCCTCGTCGTCCCCGAAACCCTAGCCTCACTTGGCCTTTCCAAGGGGACTGCCTCCCCTGAAAATTGTGCCACCCTCGGCAACATAAGAGGGGGGGACCCATTGCTTGCAATGGGGGGGGCCGAACGGAGTGAGGCATTTTCAGGGGAGGCAGTCCCCTGGAAAGACCGAGTATTCGGAGCGTATAGTACCGGAGAGAGGACGAGGTCGTTCCTGAAGGTGCAGGACGGATGCAACAATTTCTGCAAGTACTGCACCGTGCCGTATGCCAGGGGGACAAGCCGGAACATCCCAATCTGCGAGTGCGTGAAGAGCGCCGAAGCCATCGCGGCGGAAGGCGTGAAGGAAATAGTCCTGACCGGCGTAAATACCGGCGATTTCGGCCGTACGACCGGGGAATCGTTCCTTGACCTGCTGAAAGCACTGGACCGCGTGGAGGGCATCGAACGTTACAGGATTTCATCGATAGAGCCGAACCTCATTACAGAGGAGATCGTCGACTGGATCGCGTCAGGGACGAAGTTCCAGCCGCATTTCCACATTCCGCTGCAGACAGGCAGCGACACGCTGCTGAAGGCGATGGGACGACGCTACGACACCGCATTCTTCGCCGACAGGATAGCATTCATCCGCTCGCGGATGGAAGGAGCCGGGAAGCCTAAGGTATTCTTCGGCATCGACACGATGGTGGGACTGCCGGGCGAAACTGAGGAACTGTTCCGCGAGACATACGATTTCATTGCCGGACTGAGGCCGGCGTTCATACACGTATTCCCCTACTCCCGCAGGCCTGGAACGCCCGCCGCGAAAATGCCCGGCCAGCTGACGGAAGCCGTCAAGCACGAGCGCGTGCTGGCTCTTGAAGAGCTCTGCGCGCGCCTGCACGACGAGTTCATCGAAGAGAACCGCGGCATCCGCGAACGCGTGCTCTTCGAGTCGAAGGAGAAGAACGGGAACATGTCCGGTTACACCGGCAACTACATCCGCATCGAGCGGCCTTACGACGCATCGATGGTCGGGAAACTGATCGACATCATCATCTGACATGGGAAAAGCGAAACTCACATTCCTGGGGACGGGCACATCGCAGGGAGTGCCGATCATCGGCTGCCACTGCCCGGTGTGCAGCTCCGCAGACCCGCGCGACAAACGCCTGCGCTCCGCAGCCCTGGTGGAGTACGGCGGACTGACGATACTCGTCGATGCGGGGCCGGACTTCCGCACCCAGATGCTTCGCGCGGGCATCGGACACCTCGACGCCATCCTCCTGACGCACAACCATATGGACCATACGGGCGGCCTCGACGATGTCCGCGCGCTCAACTATATAGACCGCAAGGCGGTGCACATCTACTGCGAGAAAAAAGTCCTGGAAACGCTTAAGGTAATGTTCGGCTACGCCTTCGCGGAGCACAAATACCCCGGTTCACCGGAATGGCGCATCCACCTCATCGACGAGAATCCTTTCGCCGTCAAACCCGTGGAAGGCGGAAACCTTGTATGGATGCACGACAAGGGCTACTGCATGCAGATGCCGGACGGTTCGGTCATCCCCTGCGGCAACGACATCGTCACGACTGCAGAGGAGCCGACGCCCGAGATACTCGCCGCCGGAGGAGTGAAGGTCATCCCCATACGCGGTTACCACGACAAGATGCCCATACTCGGTTTCCGTTTCGGCGACATCGCCTATATCACGGACATGAGCAGCATCCCGGAGGAGGAGTTCTCCAAATTGAAAGGCCTCAAGCATTTGACTCTCAATACGGTGAGCTACCATCCACATCATTCGCACTTCAGCCTTTCCGAAGCGGTCGCACTGGGACAAAGGATAGGTGCGGAGCACACCTGGCTCACCCATCTATCGCATACATTCCCCTCGCACGCGCAGTTCGACAGCGAACTGCCCGAGGGCATCTCGCCCGCCTATGACGGGCTCGTCATCACTGATTAGATCTACTTGGAAACAGGAGGAGGAACGGATCCGGAGTCGATGATGTTTCGGAGGATCTCCGTCCATTCGGGAGACAACCCGATCTGTGCCGATTCGTAGGCCTGACGGATATCGTCGAGCGTGTACTTCCCTCCCCTCGATTTCACCTGGGCGAGCAGCCACTCCTCGGTGGACACCGGTTGGGCGGCACCGAAGCGACATACGTCGCACGTGCCGCAGGGCTCGCTGTCTTCCTGGCCGAAATACCTCAGCAGGTAATGCGCACGGCACTCGTCCGTCTCCGTCGCGTACTCGAGCATCGCCTCGCAACGCTCGTGGTACGCATCCTTCAACTGACGGTACCTGCCAGGCGACAGGGCGACATTGCCGGGCCGGAGCCTGTCGTGATGGAGGTAGATGACGTTGGAATGGTCCGAAGGGACGTACTTGATGACATGTTCCAGGGAAAGGTTGTAGAGGAGCACCCGGAGCTGGGGTACCTGGACGCCGCAACGCTGCGCCAGCACCTGCTCGTCCACGGGGATCGGGAATGAAAAGATGCCGGGATAGAGGCGCATCAGCGCGTCCAGCAGGGTGGCCATGCGGGGATCGGGCAGATCCGTATCATACAAGGAGTTGCGGTCCACTGTAATCATCACACGCGTGTCGATATCGACATCCTCGCTGAACGTGAGGTGGTCCTCCCTTTCCAGATACTTGATGGCATAATGAACCGCAGCGCGGTTGAATCCGTAATTCTTGGCAAAGGCTTCCGGATCGAACTTGAGTTGGCGGCCGATGCCGGAATCGTACGGGATTTGGAAGAAGACATGGAGCTTCTGATAGACATCCTCGATGAACTCCAGCGATGGGAAGGAGACGGTTTCGAGCTGATGGAGATGCCTTGTGTCCATGGAATTGTACAGGAGGACGGCGTAGGAACGTCTGCCGTCCCGGCCGGCGCGGCCGGCCTCCTGGAAGTACGCCTCGGGACTCTCGGGGACTCCCATATGGACCACGAAGCGGACGTCGGGCTTGTCGATGCCCATTCCGAATGCGTTGGTGCACACCATTATGCGCGTCTCGCCGCGTTTCCACGCGGCCTGGCGCAGCGAACGGGAATGGGAGTCGAGTCCGGCGTGATAATAGTCCGCGCTCTGGCCGGAGGCCTTGAGGAAGGCGGCCGTCTCCTCGCATTTGCGGCGGTTGCGCATATAGACGATACCCGTGCCGGCGACACCCCGGCAGATGCCGAGCAGCTGCCCGGGTTTGTCCTCGGTCCGACGGACGATATAGGTCAGGTTGGGGCGCTCGAAGCCGCTCTTGAGCAGGGTGAAACCATGGGCGACCGGCTGGCCGGAGGCCTGTGCCGCGCGGACGGCCTCCGGCCTGGCCAGGCGGCACTGGATGTCCTCCGCGACGAGCGCGGTCGCCGTCGCCGTCAGGGCTATCACGGGAGCCGTCAGGCGCTCGCGAAGGCGGCCTATCTGAAGATAGTCCGGACGGAAGTCGTAGCCCCACTGCGAGATGCAGTGGGCCTCGTCCACGACGATGAAACTGACGTCCAGCACATCCAGGTAGGAACGGAACAGGGCGGTATTAAGGCGCTCGGGAGAGACATACAGGAACTTGCAGCCGCTGTAAGCGGCATTGTTCAGCGCAAGGTCCACTTCGTGCCTGGACATCCCGGAATGGATGGATATCGCTTTGATCCCGCGGTCGTTCAGGTTCTGGACCTGGTCCTTCATCAGGGCTATGAGCGGGGTGATGACGAGGGCGAGCCCGTCCTTCATCAGGGCCGGAACCTGGAAGCAGACGGACTTGCCGCCGCCCGTAGGGAGGATGGCGAGCACGTCCTTCCCCTGCAGGGCGGCCTCTATGATTTCGCTCTGCATCGGGCGGAAACTGTCATATCCCCAGTATTCCTTGAGTACTTCCCCTGCCGTCATCGAACAATAAAACGATAAAAGTGCGGAAATGTTTCCGGGTTGACACAAAAGTAGTGATTTCTTGCTTGACTTCTTATAAAAAAAGAGTAAATTTGCGTGATTGAGAAATTATTAGTCAAACTTATAATATTTATTGCATTATGCCTAAGATGGATTTATCAAAGTACGGTATCACCGGTGTCACCGAGGTTGTCTACAACCCCTCTTACGAAGTCCTCTACAACGAGGAGACCAAGCCCGGTCTCGAGGGATATGACAAGGGTCAGGTGACCGAGCTCGGCGCCGTCAACGTCATGACCGGCATCTTTACCGGCCGCTCCCCTAAAGACAAATACATCGTCTACGACGAGACCTCCAAGGAAGGAGCTCCCGGCGAAGTCTGGTGGACTACCGAAGGCTATCCCAACGACAACCACAAGATGTCCGAGGATGTCTGGGCCGAGGTCAAGAAGCTCGCTCTCAAGCAGCTCAGCGGCAAGCGTCTCTTCGTGGTGGATGGCTTCTGCGGCACCCACAAGGACACCCGCATGAAGGTCCGCTTCATCGTGGAGGTCGCCTGGCAGGCACACTTCGTCACCAATATGTTCATCCGTCCGAAGAG
>CAMJHW010000024.1 GCA_946405645.1 uncultured Bacteroidales bacterium | reverse complement strand
GGACCTTTACAGCTATTAGGCCTTTTGCCGATATGAACGGCTTACTGGAGGGCCTGGCTAGCGAGTTGCTCGCGCCGCTGGTGAGGAGCCGTACGGGACCGGTGAGGCGAGGAAAGACCGCCTTGAAGGCGTTCTCCGTGCCGCCGGTACGGACATAGATCAGTTCGGTGTCGCGCTGCCGTACGAGGAGAAGTCATCCCCGCAGTAGTCGAAAGCCGTTCCAGCCGCAACGATCTCCCTGATGAAGCTTTCTTCAGAAACGTCGGGGATCACCTCACTGTGAAGCCCCGACGTAAGCGTAAAGAGTCCTGCCTTGTCCATCAATAGTCCTAGAACAGTTTCTTGAAGATGCCCTTGGCGAGGTTCTTCAGGTCATCCACCTGGACACTCTGCTGCTGGGGCTGCTGCTGCGGCTTCGGGACATAGTCATCCACGTAGAAGGAGACGTTGATCCCGCCGTCATAGCATGCGTCGGACCTGTTGAACGCGTGGCAGACACCGTCGATTATCTTGTAGTAGGTGTCGGCGTTGAGGTCGTCGGGCTTGGACCCCTTTGCCTTGAAGCCTTCCGCACGGAGTTTGGCGGCGTACATCTCCACGAGGAACGGACGGCCCTTCAGACGCAGGCTGAAGACGGGGTGGCCGTTCATCGGAGCCTGCTCCTCGAGCTCGAACTCCTCGCCGCCGACATCCCAGACGGGATATGCTCCGAGATTGGTCTCCCAGTTCTCGAAGATCGCCGCCTCTGCCGCAGCCTTGCTGGCCTTTTCGGCCTCCATCTCCTTCTTGGCCATCGCGATGGCGCCGGAGAATATGGAGCCGAGGCCCTTGAGCGCCTGCGCGGCCTGCTCCGCCTGAGCCTTCTCCTCAGGAGTCAGCTCCCTCTGCGGAGCCGCTGCCGCTTCCTCCGCGGTGGCCACAACCTCCTTGGCCGCTGCTGCCGCCTCGGCCGCGGACTCTGTGACCGCCTCCGCGGCGTTCTTCACCTCCGCCTCCGCCTCGGTGATGTGCTGTTCGATTTTCTTCGAAGCGTTGTCGAGAGCTTCGGCCTGCTTCTGCGCAAAGCGCTCCGCAGCCGGAGCCACGGTCTTCTCCACCGCCTTGCCGACCGCTTTGCTGACACCATCACCAATGGCATCAGACAGGATGTTTTTCAAAAGTCCCATACAATCAAAAGTTTGGTTAAAAATAGTCATTTATTTTTAATTTTGCATCAAAGAAAAGGATTGTATGAATAAGTTATTGGAGGAGATGAGGGCGAAGGCGGACCCGGCGCAGGTGGAGGGATTGTCGAGGTTCTTCAAGACCGGGCCGGGGCAGTACGGAGAGGGGGACAGGTTCCTTGGGATCAAAGTGCCGGTGACCAGGGCCGTGGTGAAGGATTGTTGGAGGGAGACCGGATTCGAGGAGCTGGAGGAATGCATATCCAGTGAATATCATGAGGTCCGGCTGGCGGCCCTTCTCTGCCTGGTGGAGATTTTCGGGAAGGCAGGGAAGAAGGATGGGGGGAAAGAGTTGAGGGAAAGGTGCGTGGAGTTCTACCTGGGGCATATGGACCGGATCAACAACTGGGACCTGGTGGACCTGTCGTGCTATCCGCTGCTGGGAGTGTGGCTGCTGGACAAGGAAAGGACGCTGCTGTATGACCTGGCCCGGAACGGGCGTACGGTCTGGGAGCAGCGGATCGGCATCGTCAGCACGATGACGTTTGTCCGGCACGGACAGCTGGACGACACGTTTGCTATTGCGGACATCCTCCTGCACCATCCGCATGACTTGATACACAAGGCCGTCGGCTGGCTGCTGCGCGAAGCCGGCAAGCGTGACGGCGCCGCCTTGCGCGCCTGGCTCGCGCCTCGGGCCACAGCCATGCCCAGGACCATGCTCCGCTATGCCATTGAGAAGTTCCCGGAGGAAGAGAGGCGGGAGTATCTTGCCAAATGACTTTTTTGTAATCTCCGTGCAGTAATTCACGATCGGTACCGTTTATTGGACGGAATCAAATCAGTTGTTCGATGAAAAAGCTATGTTTTGTCCTCTGCGCCGCGTGGCTCGTAGCCAGCTGCGGACTTATTGACAGCGAGAAGGTGCGCTCGGCGGATTTCACCACCACAGGCTGCGCTTCCGAGACCAAGTCAGGCTTGTACAATGCCGACTCCAAGCTGATACTGGATTATACTTCGGACGGTCTCCTGGTCACCAGGAAGAATGCCGAGATGAACTGCGCGATCAAGGATGGAGGAATCGCGTGCGATGTTTCCATCGAGGACCATGTCATCAAATACAAGGTACATCAGAAGTCCGACTTGTCCGCCAACTGCATCTGCCTCGTGAAGGAGATGTCCTCCATCGTGACAGGATTGAAGTTCGGGGAGAACTATACCCTGTATTATTGGTGCATGGACGAACGACCTCTCGTAGCCATCGACTTTACCTACACGACGGGCCTGAAGATGGTACTTGACCCCGATCTGTACTATGCTCCCCTCGTGGACAACGGTGACGGTACCTGGAGTCCGGACGTGACGGTTTGGAGATGATCCGTTGGGATTATTCGGAATAATTCCGTTAATTTGCAGACAACAGACCCTTTTGATCCATGAAACGAATCATCCTGATACTTTTTTCGTCGTGTCTTCTCTGGACCTGTTCCAAGGAGACGAAAGTGGAGCTGGTGAGTTTCACCGACACCGGCTGCGGCAGCGAGACCGTGGAGCCTGCCACCAGAAGCGGTGACCAGGCCGAGTCCCAGCTGCTCCTCGAGTATTCCAAGGAAGGCCTGGTGGTCACCAGGACCAATGCCCGTATGAACTGCGCCATCAAGAACGGCGGCATAGCCTGTGACGTGTCCATCAACGGCAATGTCATCATTCTGGATGTCTATGAACTGGGAGAGAAGATGAGGTGCATCTGCCCGGTGAAGAAGATGACGTCGACCATCGCCGGGCTGAGCCCGGGAAGCGACTATGTCCTGGACTACCGTTGCGGGGGTACCAAGTACGGACCGTTCGAGTTCCGCTACGACAAGGGCCTTCAGCAGCTGATTGACATCGACCTCTATAGCTGGTATGCCGATAACTTCGAGTAATGAAGAGAATTAAGAGTTATGACAAGCCGCCGCGGATTTCGCGGCGGTTTTCTTATCTTTGCGGCATGAAACCGTTATATCCGATCATCCTGGCGGCTGTGCTGCTGACGGCGTGCGGACACGGGCGCGGGCCTGTTCCGGCTGCGCCGGACTACTCCAGTCCCGCCGC
The DNA here is from genome assembly GCA_946405645.1 of uncultured Bacteroidales bacterium. The sequence goes on along the minus strand of CAMJHW010000024.1, from coordinate 10,215 downwards.
GTGGTACGCCGTCGACCGCGCCGGCGCCGCCGACATTTTCTATATCAGTTCCACAGAGACCCTTGACCATCCCGACGCGAAAGGCATGACCGTGCATTTCGCCGAGGCCGCCGACTCGGCAGCCTGCCCCGGCATCACCTTCGAGATGCAGGGCGTCGACCGCCGTTTCGAAGGCACGCTCAATTTCATCTCTCCGTACTACCGTCAGGTCACGATGGAGACCTACAGGGACATGAAGGCGCTGAAGCGCCGTTTTCCTGTGGCCATGGGCGACGCACGCAGGGCCTTCCGCCATTATCTCAAGCATGATAACGGCGGCCGTCCTTTCGTCCTTGCCGGATTCAGCCAGGGTGGGCAGATTGTTGTGGAACTCTTAAAGGAAATGCCCGACAGTATAGCCCGGCGGATGATTGCCGCGTATGTTCTGGGTTGGAAGATAAGTAAAGAAGAGCTTGAGAAGTATCCCGTCATCCGTCCGGCGCAGCGCTCAAACGACACTGGCGTAACCATATGCTACAATTCCGTGCGCAGTCCGGAAGATGCTTCCGAACTGGTCAGCGGCGGCAACGTCGTCGCCATCAATCCGGTCAACTGGCGCACGGACGCCACTCCTGCCGTCCTTCAAGATACGCTTACGGTCACCCTCGACCCTGCGACAAAACTTTTGGTGGTCGAAGGACACGATGTCGTGGATTACGATACTACTTTCTTCAATGAAGGGTGCTATCACACCTTCGAGATCCGCTGGTACAGCGACCAGCTCCGTGAGAATATCGAAGAGCGTACCCGCGCATGGCTGGAATCCCACTCCGAAGAAGAATCAGGGGACTGGGTCATACCCGCTGCCGCCTAAAGGATGGCAGCGCAGGATGCGCTTCAGAGACAGCCAGAATCCTTTCAGCGGACCGTACTTGCGGAACGCCTCCAGCGCATATTGCGAGCAGGTGGGCGTGAAGCGGCAGGTCGGCGGCTTGAGCGGTGAGATGCATCTCCTGTAGAAAAGTATGAGCGCGATGAAAGGCGCGTTCAGTACCTTCTTGATGATCTCGGTTATCTTTTTCCCGGAACTCATACCGTCTCTTCCTTTTGATGTGCTATATGCTGCAGGACCGCAGCCACGTCCTGGCGGATGACCTGGTAGTCGAGAATCTCCTTAGAATTATACACCAGCAGGAGGTCAAGGGGGCCGGCCTGTCCAAGCAGGTCCTTCTGTGTGCGGTAGCTCTCACGCATGCGTCTCTTCAGGAGATTGCGCCGGACAGCCCGTTTGAATATACGTTTGGAAACCGATACCATCACCCTGTCGACATCGCTGCCGCCCGGGGAGAGGACGCAATACTTCAGACAACCCGAAACACCCCAGCGCCCTTTTTTCATCAGGGTGCCGACGGCTGTCTTGCCGGACAGCCGCTCAGTCTTGGGCAGTGTCTGGGTCATATCCTTCAGCGGTTTTCTTTCAGATAGCTCTCGATGGCGCCGGCGACGGAGCGGTGCTCCGGCGAAGGGGCCTTGACCGCAATCTCCAGCCCCGCCTCTTCCATAGCCTTGACGATGGACCTGCCGTAGGAGATGAAGCGGATGTCACCCTGGGTGAACTCCGGGAAATTCTCATACAGCGACTTGACGTCGGAGGGGTTGTAGAATACGATCATGTCATAGGATGCCGGATCCAGACCTGAGAGGTCGTTGGATACGGACTTGATGAGCACGACGGTGGTGAAGTCGAGGCCCTTCTCCTCGAAGAGGCGGGTGATGGCCTCGGGCTTGGAGTTGTCCGAAGTGGTGATCAGGAACTTCTCGTCCTTGTGCTTGGTCCCGATGAGTTCGATGACTGACTGGGGAGTGCCGTTGCCATAGAAGATCTTACGCTTGCGGAAGATGATGTGCTTCTGAAGGTACATCGCAACCGCGTCGGTAGTGCAGAAATATTTCATCGTCTCGGGGATCTTGATCCTGAGCTCTTCCGCCATCTGGAAATATGCGTCGATGGCATGGCGTGAAGAGAACACTACGGCGGTAAAATCCAGGAAATTGATCCTTTGTGCACGGAACTCCCTCGAGGAGAGCGGCTCTATGGAATAGAAGGGCCTGAAATCGATCTGAACTCCGAATTTTTCGGTCAGGGACTCGTACGGCGTGGTGTTGGTCGGCTCCTTCTGCGAGATAAGTATCTTATTGACGGTCATCTGGTTATGCACTATATCCCAGCGTCCGGGAGTGTCATAGCAGGATGCATCCGGCTATCAATGCTCCGGTGGGGATGAATTCAAGCGCGCAAAGATACAAAAAAGTAGTCAAAGGTCCGCAATATGAAAGTAAAATTTGACTTTTACGCAAGAGAGCAATCAAGTACATCACAGCTAGTTCGTACAGAAGGACGGTGCGTCCGACCTCGTCCTGAATGCCCGTGAACGCGATTATGCCGGCAGTGAGCACGAGCAGGATGCCGGCCAGCGTCCAGTAGTTGAAGAAAGATGAGTGTGCGGTGCGGAAAGTCTCCGGCCTTGGAGCCTGGAAAAGGCAGAGGTAGAATGCCAGGTACTTGACCAGCAGCCAGACAAGGATGATGCCCAGCGTGACGGGGCTGCTCCAGCCTTCCGGGACATTGTCGAGGATGTCCGCGGTGAAGAATCCGTAGCGGTCGGCCACCAGCGCTATGGGCAGGGTTATGATCCTGGCCAGCGTGTTGCGGTCTCCCTTGAGCTGCACGCTGGCGTCGATGTTCACGCAGGCCTTCCATCGGGACAGGCTGTCCAGCAGCAGAGGGCCGATGTTGAGGAATATCCTTAGGGACAGGAACATCAGGAGCGTGGCGATGACGACGAGGATGGTGTTGACAGGGAAATCGCTCCAGGCCAGCGCGTTGTCGATGTAGCCCGAAGTGATGTTTTCCGGCATCTCGAGGGTGCCGGAAACGAAAGCCTGAGCGGCCGGGAGTATGACGTTCGTCGAGTCCGGCATCGTCTAGTTTCCTCTTTTCGCCTTGTATCCCATTCCAACAAGCAGGGCGGTGACTTTGTCGCGCAGGTCGCCCTGGATGGTGATCTCGCCGTCCTTGGCCGTACCGCCCACGCCGCATTTGACCTTGAGGGTCTTGCCCAGTGCGGCAAGGTCCTCCTGAGTGCCGACGAAGCCCTTGACGAGAGTGACCTGCTTGCCGGCGCGGCCGCTGCGGTCGATTGTCACGATCAGCCGCTGCTTCGCCGGCTCGAGGGTCGCCGCCTCTTCGGCCTCGCCTTCGTCGTATGCGAAATCGGGGTTGGTGGAATACACCACGCCGAGCCTTTTCTTCCAGTCGTTGTCTGCCATGTCGGGATTGATTGTTTGCCGTACAAAGATAGTGTTTTTTCCAGTTTCGCACTGTCATGTCGCCGTAATTGAATATATTTGTATAAACTATAACCAATAGGAAATGAAAAAGTCCCTTATCCTTCTCTTAGCTGTCTTTTCAGCAGTGGTTTCTTATGCGCAGCCTCAGGACAGGCGCACCATGGACTGGGCCGGTTTCAACCGCTATGCCGAAGCTAATGCTGAACAGACCGGCTCACCGTTGGTCGTATTCATGGGCGATTCCATCACCGATTTCTGGGTGAACATCCGTCCCGAATTCTTCTCTTCGAACAATTTTGTCGGCCGCGGCATCAGCGGCCAGACCGTCGAGCACATGCTCGCCCGCTTCAACCCCGATGTCGTCGAGCTCCACCCGAAAGCAGTGGTCATCCTGGCCGGCGTCAACAACATCGCCGGCAACAACGGAGCGATCTCGATGGACAACATAGTCGGATGCATCGCCTCGATGTGTGGCATTGCCAGGGCGAACGGGATCGTCCCCATCCTTTGCTCCGTCCTTCCCTGCGACCGCTTCTTCTGGAATCCTGAAGCGAAGCCGGCGCAAGACATCATCCGCCTCAATACACTGTTGAAGGCGTATGCGGAGAAAGCCGGCGTCGATTACGTCGATTACCATTCGCAGATGGGCCTTCCGGACGGTTCGCTGCCCAAGGAGTATTCCGAGGACGGTTGCCATCCCGTGGCTGAAGGATACGCCAGGATGGAAAGCATCATCCTGCCGGAGATCGAACGCGTGCTTGCCGCAGCTGCGCGCCCGGCGCGCCCTTCCGGGCCCGCACGCCAGGCTGGTCCTCAGGACTGGCCCAATTTCAAGCGTTACGAAGATAAGAACGCCGCAATGACCGAGGCCCCCCTGATGGTTTTGATGGGCGACTCGATCACCGACTTCTGGTACGACAACGATCCGGATTTCTTCGAGAAGAACAATTTCGCCGGACGCGGCATCTCCGGCCAGACTGCCAGCCAGATGCTGACCCGCTTCAAGCAGGACGTCATTAACCTCAGACCCAAGGCCGTGGCTATCATGTGCGGAACCAACGACCTATGCCAGAACATGGCTTCCCAGGCCTATTATCCGGACCAAACCATATATGACAACACCGTTGCCATGTGCGAGTTGGCGGAGGATGCCGGTATCAAGGTCCTCCTGTGTTCCATCACTCCCTGCGCCCACTATATGATCCTTCCCGACATCGACGCCGGTTCGGTGATCGAAGCGTTCAACGCTCGCCTGAAGGCTTATGCCGACACGCACAAGAACGTCACTTACGTCGATTATTTCACTCCCCTCGCTACTGCCGAGAAAGGATTGGCCGAAAACGGCTCCTATGACGGCATCCACCCTGCCGTCAACCTGTACGACGACATGGAACGTATTCTCGTCGACGGGCTGAAGAAAGCCCTGAAGCTGAAGAAGCAGTCCTTCTACACCCTTCCTTCCGACGAGGCCGATCGCCGCAAGGCCGCGGCGGATGTCGAAAGGAGGGAGAAGAACCAGCCGATGAATTTCAACGACATGGTCGAGATGCTGAGCCGCATGCGGATGGGACGATAATAGATTGATTAAATGACAGCCTTATGAAAAAGACTATTTTATTCAGCGCCCTTTGCCTGCTAGCCGTCGTCGGCGTGCGGGCGCAGAAGCTGACACAGCCTTCGTGGCTGAGCGAAGCTGTCTTCTACCAGATATATCCGTCGTCATTCCAGGACAGCGACGGAGACGGCTACGGTGACCTCAAGGGCATCATGTCGCGCCTGGACTATATAAAGTCAATAGGCGTGACCGCCATCTGGCTCAATCCCGTCTATGTGTCCGGGTGGACCGACGGCGGATACGATGTCATAGATTTCTATCGGGTCGATAAACGTTTCGGTACCAATTCCGACCTCGTAGAGCTGATCCGGCAGGCGCATTCGCGCGGCATCAAAGTCGTAATGGACTTGGTGGCCGGACATTCTTCGGACCAGAACGAGTGGTTCCTCCAGTCCAAGGAAGCCCCGGACCTCCGCTACTCCGACTATTACATATGGCCGAGCTTCAAGCCGGAAGAACCGGCACAGACCGGCCCGATGGATTATGCCGCGCTGATGAACTCCAGCGCCAGCCTCATACGCAAGTTCGTCGCTACGGATGCGCCGCGCGGGCCTTTTTACATTAAGAACTTTTTCGACACCCAGCCAGCCCTGAACTTCGGCTTCGCCAATCCCGACCCGGAGCATCCCTGGGAGCAGGCGGTCGACGCTCCCGGCCCCATGGCGATGCGCAGGGAGATCAAGAACATCATCTCGTTCTGGATGGACAAGGGCGTGGACGGTTTCCGCGTGGACATGGCTGCGAGCCTGGTGAAGAACGACTTCGACAAGTCCGCCACCATCAAGCTGTGGAAGGACGACTTCACGAAGTGGTTCGACGAGGAGTATCCCGAGGGCATCTTGATAGCCGAGTGGTTCAATCCCGCTCAGTCGGTAGCGGCGGCGGACTTCGACCTTGACTTCTTCTGCCACGACGGGCAGTACAACTATTCCTCGCTGTTCTTCTATGGCCGCAGGGGCTTCGGGCCCAATGCCACTCCTTCGTCGCCTTACTTCGACAAGGCCGGAGCCGGCGAACTGAATACATGGTATGACCTCTATACCTATCAATATGACGCGGTGAAGGGCAAGGGCTATGTCAGCATGCCTTCCGGCAACCACGACTTCAACCGCGTGTGCACCGAGGGCCGTACGACGCCCGAAGAGCTCAAGGTCGCCATGACCTTCTTCCTGACGATGCCAGGCGTGCCGTTCATTTTCTACGGCGACGAGATCGGCCTGAAGCAGAATCCAAACGCTCCGTCCACGGACGGATCGGGAGGCCGTGCCGGCTGCCGCATCCCGATGCTCTGGGACGGCACGGACAACGGCGGCTTCTCCACCGCTCCCATCGACAAGATCTACATCCCCCAGGATCCGGATCCTGACCGGATGACGGTTGAGAAGGAGGAGAATGACCCCGCCTCGCTGCTGAACTACGTCCGCACGATGCTCAAGCTCCGCAAGGATGTCAAGGCGCTCGGCGCCGACGCCGATTGGCGTCTGGTCAGCAGCCTTGACCAGCCATATCCGATGGTGTATGAGCGCAAGCTCGGACAGGAACGATGCTATGTGGTGCTCAACCCGTCCGGCAAGCAAGTCAGCGTGACCTTGCCGACGGAGGTCGCAGCGCCGCAGATCATCGGCGGAAGCTACACCAAGTGCAATTACAAGCAGACGAAGAAGGGAGACGTCATCACGCTTTCTCCCGTCTCTTCCGCGATCTTCAAGTTCTAGGACAGTGAGAAAAGCACTTTTCCAGGTCCTGCTGCTGATGCCCCTGCTGCTATCGTGCGGCAGGGGTCAGGCTGGTCGGTATATGGTCATTCCCATACGGGAAACCAATGACGAAGTCACCCTTACCATTGAGAGGGGCGGCGAGACGCTGTACGTCGCGGACATCCGCCTGGTCGGGGAAGGGGAGGAGGCCGACTATTGCGTGCCCCTCGACCTGGAGCATTTCGGCGCGTCGAAGCGCGACGTGCATTTCTCCGGCATCGAGGACGCCCAGGCCTGGAAACTGATAGGCTTCGCCGACACTCCGCCGGAGGTTCCGGCGGAGCGATACCGTCCCGTGTATCATCACACTCCGCCTTACGGATGGATGAACGACGCGAACGGCCTGTTCTACAAGGATGGACTGTATCATCTTTATTATCAATACAATCCTTTCGCCTGCGTCTGGGGCAACATGCACTGGGGACATTCCGTGAGCCTTGACCTGGTCCATTGGGAGCACAAGCCCGTCGCGCTCTACCGTGACGGATACGGCCACATTTTCTCAGGAAGTTCCGTGGTGGATTACGACAATACCGCCGGTTTCGGGGCGGGTGCCGTGGTGTCATTCTACACTTCCTACAATACCGGGAGGGAGTTCATCCAGACGCAGTGCCTCGCGTACAGCCTGGATGACGGGTTGACCTTCACGAAGTACGAAGGCAATCCCGTACTGACACCCTTCGACGGCATCAAGGACTTCCGCGACCCCAAGGTATTCTGGTACGGGCCGGAAAGCAAATGGATCATGATTGTCTCTGCGGACAAGGAAATGCGCTTCTACTCCTCGAAGAACCTGAAGCAGTGGGAGTATATGAGCGCCTGGGGCGAAGGATACGGAGTCCAGCCGCGCCAGTTCGAGTGTCCGGACTTCTTCCGGCTGACGACGGCAGAGGGGGAGACGAAGTGGGTGATGATAGTCAACGTCAATCCCGGGTGTTTCTTCGGGGGCAGCGCCACCCAGTACTTTGTCGGAGATTTCGACGGCAAGTCGTTCTCTTGCGATTCCCCGAAGGAGATGGTCAAATGGCTCGACTGGGGCAAGGACCATTACGCGACGGTCTGCTTCTCCAACACCGGAGACCGCGTGATCGCGGTGCCGTGGATGAGCAACTGGCAGTACGGCACCATAGTGCCGACCAAATACTTCCGCAGCGCGAATGCCTTTCCGCGCGAGCTCGGCCTGTTCAATGAAGGCGGCGAGTTCCATGTCAGCGCCCGTCCGGTCGCGGAGCTCTCGAATCTTGAGAAAGAATCCCGGACCGTCAGGCCGGACAGGGTCGTCAAGCTCTTTGATTCCACCGACGGAGCCTATGAGCTTGACCTTGACCTCACCGTGCCGGCTGCCGGGCGGTCAGGCCTGCGCCTGACCAATGCGGCCGGGGATGTCGTCGATATGTATTTCGACGCTTCCCTACAGCGCTTTGTTATGGACCGGACCGGGAGCGGCATCACCGGTTTCGGCGAGCGGAGTACTACCCACGAGATAGAGAATCACGACCGCCGCAAGACCAACTCCATGAACTATGTCAACGACTTCGCTCTCGCTACGTGGGCGCCCGTCTCCGTGAAGGGCGCGCACAGCCTGAAGATACTTTATGACCTGACGTCGCTTGAAGTGTTCATCGACGGCGGCAGGGTGGTGATGACTAACCTTGTATTTCCGAACGGACCCTATGACACCCTGGAATTGTATTCCGACAGCGGGCGCCTTCCGGTTGACAGGCTGACAGTCACCGCTCTGGGACTTTAATGAATAGTGACATGAGTTTTTACAGATTCTTCACGATCGCGGCCGCAGCGTTCTTCCTGTTGACCTCCTGCGGCATCGACAAGACGGCCGGCACCATAGGTGACGGCAATCCCGACAAGCCCAAGGTCTCAGTGGGCAAGCTTGACTTCTATCCGGCTTTCGAGTCCCCTTCGGGGCTCGTGACGCCAAGGAACGTGTATGTATGGCTTCCCGACAATTACTCGAAAGGAAAGAAATATGCCGTCCTGTATATGAGTGACGGCCAGAACCTTTTCGATCCCGAGAAGATGTTCAACCATCAGGAATGGCAGGTCGATGAGGTGGTCGGCGGTCTTCTTTCCGAAGGCAGGATCCAGAACTGCATCGTCGTCGGCGTGGCCAATTCGTTCCGCACCAGGAGCCAGGAGTATTTCCCCCAGGACGTCTTCGACCTTTACTCCCCTGAGCTCAAGGAGTATTCGAGGAGCAAGAGGATGGGCGAGGAAGACCTTCTGGGCAACAATTACCTGAAATTCCTCGTCGAGGAACTGAAACCTTTCATCGACAAGACATATTCGACGCGCAGGGACAAGGCCCACACCTTCCATATGGGGTCGAGCATGGGAGGCCTGATCTCCTCCTATGCCGTGGCCAAATATCCCGAGGTGTTCGGAGGTGCAGGCTGCCTGTCCACGCACTCCGTCCTGTATATCACCAACTACGATGCAGAGCAGGAGTTCATCGATACCGCGAACCAGTGCTATGTCGATTACCTCAGGGCTAACCTCAAGCCCAACGGCTCCAAGATATACATGGACCGCGGCGACCAGACCCTCGACGCCCGGTACCCCAAGTATCAGGACCGCCTGGACAGGATGTTCCGGGATGCCGGCTGGGATGACGCCCATTATGTCAGCAAGGTCTATCCTGGCCTCTCCCACGTCGAGGACTCCTGGGCTTCGCGCCTCGACGTCCCCGTATTGTATCTGCTAGGTAAATGACAAATCTTTTAATCACTTATAAGACCATGAAGAAATCTTTGATCCTCGGTGCAATCCTCATGATGGCATTGTCCCTGAGTGCCGGCGCACAGCCGCCCCAGCCGCAGATCGTGTCCAAGTCCGACAGGTCCACCGTCGAGTTCGTCGTACGCGACGGCAAGCCCATCCTTATGGACATCTATCAGTTCAAGGACCAGAAAACGGAGGGAGGGCGTCCGGTGTTCATCTATTCGTTCGGCGGCGCCTGGGCGATGGGTTCCAGGGTGGACGCCCTCTGCAACCCCCTGTACGACCACCTCTGCGAAAAGGGCTGGGTCTGCGTCGCCATCGACTATCGCCTCGGCTCTGCCCGGGGCAGGGATGGAAAACCGCTCATCACCCCTCCGGAAGGATACAATCCCTTCCAGTTTTCCATCGACATCGGAGTCGAGGATATATATGCCGCGACTACATGGCTCATCAAGCATGCCGACGAGTACAATATCGATCCCGGAAAGATCGTCATCAGCGGCAGCAGCGCGGGCGCGATCAACAGCTTGAACGCCGAGTATTATATCTGCTCGGGCAATAAGATCGCCAAAGACAATCTCCCGGAAGGATTCAACTACGCCGGCGTCATACCCATGGCCGGAGCGGTCTATCTGACCGGCGAGAACGATACCGAGCTCAAGTGGGACAAGAAACCCTGCCCCATGTGCTTTTTCCACGGTTCGGCGGATCCTACCGTTACGTTTGACATGGAACGCAGTCCGAACCGCCACGGCTTCGGTCCCTACTACGTCA
>CAMJHW010000023.1 GCA_946405645.1 uncultured Bacteroidales bacterium | reverse complement strand
AGCAGGACGTCGTCGTAGTGAGCCTCAACCACCGCCTCAACATCCTCGGATTCCTTGACCTCTCCTCTTTCGGTGAGAAATACAAGCATTCCGGAATGGTCGGCATGCTCGACATCGTCCAGGCCCTGGAGTGGATCCGGGACAATATCAAGGCATTCGGAGGCGATCCTTCCAACGTCACCATCTTCGGCGAGTCAGGAGGCGGCGGCAAGGTCGGCACACTGATGTGCATGCCCGCCGCCAAGGGCCTCTTCCACAAGGCCATCATCATGAGCGGAACGATCCTCAACGTCAACACCAAGGCCATGGCCGAGGAGCTCGGCCGCGCCGTGGTGGAGCAGCTTGGATTCGGCCCGGACGAGGTGGAAAAGATGAAGGACGTCCCCTACGGGGAACTGGTCGCGGCCGGCCAGAGGGCCATGGCCGCCAGCATCGGCACCCGGTCCCCGGGTACGCCGATGATGTGGGGCTTCGGCCCCGCGCCGGACGGCGAAGTGCTGCTCCAGCAGCCCTTCCAGCCGGATTTCGCCGGCATCTCCGATGACGTTCCGCTTATGATCGGGACCACTTTCAACGAGCTCCAGAGGCGCGTCTATGGCACTCCCATGACTCTGGACGAAGCCAAAGAGCAGCTGAAGCCCACCTTCGGGGACCGAGTGGACGAGTACGTCGCAGCCTTTGCCGAGGCATGGCCGGACTACACTCCGCAGGATCTCCTTTCCATCGACATGATGTTCCGTCCCAAGACCCTGATCACCGCGGATGCGATCTTTGCCAAAAGAAAAGCTCCGGTGTATATGTATATGTTCACCTGGAAATCCCCGGCTGACCAGGGATCCGTCCACGGCTACGAGCTCAACTTCTGTTTCAACACTCCCGACCGGCACGGCCGCACGCTCCCCGAGGTCACTGACGCCGACTGGAAGCTGGCCGACAACATGAGCCGGAGCTGGGCCAATTTCGCCATCACCGGCGACCCGAACGTCGAAGGCCTCCCGACCTGGCGTCCCTACACTGCAGCCAACGGCGAATGCTTTGTTTTCAATCACGAATGCTACGTCAGAAACAACTTCGACCGTCCTCTCCAGGAAATCCTGAACGCCTGCTGCTTCAAGCAACTGGATGAGTTCAACGCCCGCAGAGCGGAGTAAAAAGCGCTGAATCCGCGCAGTATTTTATCAAAACCTACGTTTATTTACGTAGGTTTTGTTGTATATTTGGGCTAAATGAAAAACAAGATCCCCTTAATAGCATCATTTCTTTTCCTAACGCTGTCAAGCATTTGTGTTTCGGCACAAACTTCTGAGGAACTCAAGGCTTTCGAGAATGCAGCCGGAAACGGCTCCGTCCTTTTCCGGGGAAAGCAGGCAAATCCCTACCAGCATGCCGCGAACGGCAATCCATACTGGTCCTCAACCACTTTCGTCCCCGCAGAGATCGTGTTCGAAGGCCGATTTTACGATGACATCCTGGTGAATATCGACGCTATTACCGACCAGGTGCTGGTAAGGAAGGACGGTTCTCCGATTGCCATAGCACTGCCCGTTGGCTCAGTAAGTACCATTACCACAGAGAGCGGGCGTTTCGAGAGAATCCCCGAAGGGGTCGACGTGATACCTGAAGGCTTGTACGAGATCCTTGGGAACGGGGAACAGAAAGTTTACAAGCACGTGAAGAAACAGCTGAAGACCGGGGTCCAGAACATGAACGGTGACCCGATAGGATATGTCGATCCCGGGTACAGGTCCGACGTGCACGACTATTACGCCATCAGCAGGACTTACTATTTCAAGGACAGGGACGGCCGGTTCTCACGCATAAGGAACAAACGCGACCTGACAAAGAGATTCCCCGAACGCCGGAGTGAGATACGCAAGGCCCTCGCAGCCTCCAGTATCGACTTCGACGCTTATTGTCTTAGGGTACTTAGCATTGCCGCCCGATGAAAAGGATCATTCTGGTACTGTTGGCCGCCCTGAACCTGGGAGCCGCCACTTTGGCTGCGCAGAACGACCTTGAGGTAAGGCGTGTAGGGATGGACTCGCTCGTGCGCTTCATGAGAAGGGAATTCCGAAAGGACATCTATTATATTATGGACGAGAAGGAGCAGTCCACCTTCAGCGTCACCGCTCCGCGCGAGCGCTTCATGGAAACGGCGCTGGACCGTCTGCGCGAGAGCGGCTATGTCGTCAGTACTTATGGCGGCAGCATCTTCATCCTCCACAGCAAGACCGTATTCACCTCGCTTCCGACGGGCTATTTCGACGACGGGAGTTCAAGTGTCGACGATGAGGGACTCAAGCGTTTCCTCGCTGAACAGAATACTGTCGTCACCTATGCCAACAAGGTCTACGAAATTGGCGACCCGGCCGCAGGACGCAGCGGAAAGGTCTATCTCAGCGGCCATGTCAGGGACGTTTCCTCCGGAGAGCCCCTGACCGGCGTATCGGTCTACGATACCAAAACGGGGGCCTATACCGTCACCGACGCAGATGGATTCTACCGCATAGCGCTGCCTGTCGGCGAAAGCCAGGTCAGCATGAGCGGCTATTCGCTGGATGACATGCATCTCAATCTCAAGGTTTTCGACGACGGTACTCTGGACGTGGTGATGAAGGAGAAAGTCACCGCCCTTGCAGGGGCGGTCGTCTCTGCGGATGCGGTATCATACCACCGCGACGCCAGGCTCGGAATCGAGCGTATGAGGACGGCTATCGTCACCAAGATTCCATCCGCCTTCGGTGAGGGAGACATTATCAAAGCCGTACTCACTCTCCCCGGAGTCAAATCCGTGGGTGAAGCCTCCAGCGGATTCAATGTCCGCGGAGGTTCCACAGACCAGAACCTTATCCTTTTCAACGACGGAACCCTTTACAATCCCACACATCTGTTCGGTATATTCTCGGCTTTCAACCCCGACGTCATCAGCGAGGTAGAGCTCTACAAAAGTTCCATCCCCGCGGAATTCGGAGGGCGCATCTCGTCGGTATTGGACGTCCGCGGACGCGAGGGCAACTCCAACAAGGTTGAAGGTTCGCTCGGGCTCGGTCTTCTGACCAGCCGCTTCCACCTCGAAGGTCCTCTGGCCAAGGGCAGGACTACGTTCATAATCGGAGGCCGCACCACGTACTCTAACTGGATCCTGAACATGCTTCCCGAGAACAGCAACTACCATGGAGGAAGGGCTGATTTCAGTGACCTTAACGCCAGCATCACCCACAAGGTCAATGACAGGAATACCCTCCAGGCCTATGCCTACTGGTCCAGGGACGCTTTCTCATTCGACAGGGACACGACTTTCCGTTATTCCAATCTCGACGTGTCCATGAAATGGCGCAGCCGCCTCGGCAGCCGCCTCGACCTCGTGGCGGTAGCCGGATACGACAGGTACGGTGCAACATTCGACAATGACTTCAACGAAATGTCGGGATACAGGATAGATACCGGCATCCAGGAATGGTTCGCCAAGTCGACATTTCACTTTGCCGCCGGCGACGCGCACAACCTGACATACGGAGGCAGCGCGACATGGTACATGCTGATGCCCGGCGAGCTCATGCCGCTGCACGAGAACACTCTCGTGGAAGGCAGGCGGCTCGATACGCAGCAGGCGCTGGAGCCTGCGCTGTTCTTCAGCGACAGCTGGACCGTCACGCCTTCCCTGATGCTCGAAGGAGGACTCCGTATCAGCGGACTTGCATCTTTCAACCCATCGAAGTTCTACGCCAATCCCGAAATACGCCTGTCCGGAAAATACTCCTTCCGGGACAATCTTTCGCTCAAGGCCGGGTTCAACACGATGAGCCAGTATATCCACCTCATCTCCAACACATCTTCCATATCTCCCATCGACAGCTGGCAACTGTGCAATGCCGATGTTCGGCCGCAGAACGGCTGGCAGGCCGCCTCCGGACTCTACTGGACCGTCGGAGGAGGGCAGGCGGACCTGTCGCTTGAAGCATATTACAAGAGGACGTCACACTATCTCGACTACAAATCCGGGGCGACGCTCCTGATGAACGACAATCTCGCTGATGAACTAGTGGAGACCTACGGCAGGGCATACGGAGTGGAATTCATGATCAAGCGTACCACGGGCAAGCTAACGGGCTGGGCTTCCTACTCGTACGCCCGTTCGCAGCTGCGCGAGATGTACGACCGCGGGGTGGAGACTATCAACGGAGGCGCATGGTACAACGCTCCTCACGACAAACCGCACGAGGCAAAACTTACGGCCAACTACAAGTTCACCCACCGCTACTCCTTGTCGGTCAATGTCGATTACGCAACCGGACGTCCCGTCACCCTGCCGGTCGGGCAGTATTACTACAAGAACGGATGGAGGCTTGCATTCTCCGAACGCAACGGATACCGCATACCCGATTACTTCAGGATGGACCTGGCGATGAACATAGAACCGGGCCATTATCTGAGACAGCTCACGCATATGTCCTGGACCCTGGGAGTGTACAATGTAACCGCACGAAAGAATGCGTATTCAGTATTCTACTCGTCCAATGACGGCAGGATGATATCCGGACACATGCTGTCGGTATTTGCCTGCGCAATCCCTTATCTCAATCTCAACCTTAAATTCTGACGGCCATGAAAAAGTATATCCACATTGCGGCTTTCGCCGCCATCCTGATGGCCGTTTCAGCCTGCATCTATCCTTTCGAGCCCGAGCTCGACGCCCGGGACAGCAGGCTTGTCGTTGACGGAGACATACATATCGGAAACATCTCGACTTTTAATTTCTCAAGGGTCTATCCCCTCGACGTCAAGGATTACACACCGCCGCCAATCAGGATTACAGGCTATATCGAGGGAGAGGACGGAAGCCGTCTGGATCAAGGATTCCGGCCTCCCGAGTATGACCCGATTGATATAGGTTACTATGAATGGGCGGCCAACTTCCTGTCTTTCGATACCACTGACTTGCCCACCGGTCAGAGATACCGTCTCCATTTCGAGGACCTGGAGTCCGGGGAAATCTACGAATCGGACTGGCTGGAAGTGTGCGCAGCTCCCACGATCGACGACATGTCCTACATCCTTGACGAGGAGCGCGGAGAGCTGGACGTGGCGTTGAGCATGCACTGCAACGGGCACAGCTATTTCCGCTGGAGTTTCACCGAGGAATGGGAGTTCCATACTGAAATCCGCTCCTTCTACTATTATGAGCCCTCGACCAACGAGATCCTGCGTTTCCCCGAAGGCGAGAACAACTATTACTGCTGGAGCCGTTACGAATCGCCTGAAATCAGGATTTTTTCCACCGCCGACCAGACGGACAACCGCTTCGTTGATCTGGAGTTCCACCGCATCCCCCGCACGGAGAGGCGCTTGCAGATGATGTACCACATCATAGTACGCCTCGAAGCCATGGACGGGGATGCTTATAAGTATTGGCAGAATATCCTGGACAACTCACAAGGCCAGGATACCATCTTCTCGCCCACTCCAAGCCAGATGCCAGGCAATATCCACTGCATTTCCGACCCTTCCATACCGGTGATAGGCTACATCAGCGCAGCGGCTCAGGCCACGGGCGACATGTATTACGACAACGATGTCGAAGACTTCTACAAAAAGCCCTACCCGGAGCAGTTCGAGACCATCCTTGTCAAGCCGGCAGAGTACTATATGTATTACAGGAATGGGTACGCACCGTTGGACATAGTCTTTGGTGACGGCCCCTCGGGTTTTGAATGGGCGCCGCGCAGGTGCGTGGACTGCAGGGCGAACGGAGGAACCAAAAACAAGCCGGCCGGATGGCCCAACGACCATAAGTAGCTTATGAAGAAGACATTGTTCATTCTCCTTATTATGCTTTCCCTTCCGGAAATCCTTCAAGGGCAGTCACGGATAAGGGAAAGGGTATATGTCTCCACCGACAGGGAGGTCTATGTCGCCGGCGACGCCGTATGGATGTCAGCTTACTGCGTGGATGCCTCCTCGGGCAGACTGTCGTCATTCAGCAAGACCGCATATGTGGAGATCCATTCTGCCTCAGGCATGGTCCAGACCGCCAAGGTCGCCCTTGAGGGCGGACGCGGCGGAGGGCGGCTGATGCTGCCCAACACCCTGCCCACCGGCAACTACCGGTTACTGGCATATACGGCTCTGGGCGCCTCCGAAGAAGGATTCGACCCGGCTGTCGGTGCCAGGACGCTCTCCGTGTTCAACACCTTCAGCAACGAACGCATCGAGGATGGGGTCAAGGTCGTAGGACAAGCCCCGGCGGCCGCCGCCCTGCCGCAGAGCGGAGGGCTGGCAGTCTCTGCCGCCGGCTCCGCAGGCACGACTCACATCACGGTGACGAACCATGGCTCCGAGGCAGTGTATTTCAATCTGGATGTAAGGCATGAAGACGGCATTCCCTCGCCTGAGGGCGGGCGTATCGCCGACTTTGTCGGCAGCATGCGCTCCCTGCCCGCCGCGCACGGCTTTAACTCTGAGGTAATTCCCGAATATGAGGGGGAAATCGTCCGGGCGCGCGTTACCGGCACAGATGCCGAGGGCCTGGAATTGACCAAGGGCAAATACGCATTCATCTCCTCTCCCGGAGAAGGGCAGAACATCTATACCGCACTCATCGGGGCAGATGGTACGGCCACCTTCTTCACGTCAAATATCTACGGGGACCAGAACATGTTTCTGGAGATCGAAGATGTCGACAGAGACAACATATGCCACCTCGAGATCATAAGTCCCTTCCTCGACCTCAAGCCCGGCGACATACCGGCGCTTGCCTTGAGCCCGGAGTATTCCGAAGCCCTGGAACTGCGTGGAGTGGCTATGCAGCTTGAAAGGAATTTCAACTCCGACACCCTTTATTCCGCCCTTCCGGCCAGACAGCACAAGGTGTTGGATCCCCAGTCTTGCAAGAGCTACATCCTCGATGACTATACCCGTTTCCCGGTCATGGAAGACATCTTTGTCGAGTTCGTACCTGAGATCCGCGTCCGCAACGTAAACGGGAAACGTGAACTACAGGTGTTTTCGACCGATCAGAGAGGACAGAACGGCTCCCTTCACGGCATGGCGCTTTTAATGATGGACGGGGTACCCGTCCTGGACCACGAAAAGATACTCTCCTACGATCCTCTCCTGGTCAAGCGCATCGACATCTATCCCGACTCGTATTTCGTCGGTATCCGCGGATTCTCCGGCATAGTCAATTTCGTTACTTACAAGGGCACTCTCCCTTCGATGGCGTTCGAGGACAATGTACGTATAGTCGATTTCCAGGGTACTTCCTTTCCCCTCGCCTATACTTGCGAGGGCGTAGGAAAAGACTATCCCGACTACCGCCAGACCCTCCTGTGGCATCCATTACTGGCGCTCGAGCCGGGAGAAAGCATGGAGATCGACTGCAAGATGCCTGTTTATTCCGGCCGCTTCGAGGCTGTGGCCGAAGGCCTCACCGCCTCCGGGGGCCCGGTCTCCGCGAGTTTCACATTCTAAAAAAAGGCTGGCCGGAAAATCCGGTCAGCCTTTTTCTTGCTTTGAGCTTCTGTTAGAATGCGTAACGGAGGCCGAGGGCTGCTCCATAAGGAGCCCAGGCAAAGCCGTTCATCAGGTTGAAGCAGGGACGCCAGTCGAGGGAGATCTGGAGAGGGAAATCAAATGTATACTCCAGACCGATCTGACCGGCAAGGCCAAGCTGCATGTTCGCATGGTCGTGATGAGGATCACCAGGCCAGACAGCGATGAAAGCACCGGGGCCCATATAGAAATTGAAGGGGCCTACGGGAGCAATGCTGAAGTCGTAGATGGCTACGACATCCAGGAGGTTGTTAAAGAGGCCGGCATCGAACTCCCAGAAGTTCGAACCACCTGCGAAATGCTGATAGGAAAGCTCAGCGCCATAAGTGGCGCGAATACCGAGGGCCTTCGGCTGAGCGTTTGCAACCGCTGCCAGGCAGAGGACTGCAACTACGATAGTAACAAATCTTTTCATATCGAATTAAGTTTATTCGGTTTTTCCGTTATGTGACAACATATAAGCCTTATTGCTGGAAGTCTCGTAAACACCGTTGTAAATGGTATATTGTCCCTTCATGACCACTTCGTCGCCGACCTCGATCTGGTCGTTGCCTTCCACCCAGGGCTGGCCTCCCAGATAGTAAGCGCTGTAGCACTCGAAATCGTTGACGGGATCGGAAGTCTTCTTCTTGTCCTCAGAAACGCCATAAGCGGTACCGTCATCGGAGATCCAGAAGGAAGCTGTACCATAGGAAGCGCTGTAAGTATAAAGGATAGCGGAGATCTTGCCCTTTACGCAGACATCGGGGAAGGAAGGAGCAGCTGCACCTTCAGCCTCGGCAGCTGACTTGGCAGCCTCGGCAGCATCGATGAAGCCGTGGATACCCGCGATATTGAAAGGAGAGCCGGCATTGCCGATACCGTTGGCATCGGTAGTGGCCATATTGACGCTGTAAACGTGGGCGTTCTTGCTGGAAGTCTCGGCGACACCGTTGTAAACGGTGGTCTTGCCGCAAACGATGACCTCATCTCCAACCTCGATCTGGGCATTGCCCTCAGCCCAAGGCTCGCCGTTCATCCAATAAACGCTGTAGCACTCGAAATCATGTGCGGGATCGGAAGTCTTCTTCTTGTCCTCGGACACGCCGTAGGCGACACCGTCGTCGGAGATCCAGAAGGTGCCGGTGCCATAGTTGGCGCTGAAGGTATAGAGGATGGAAGAAACCTTGCCCTTGATGAACACATCCTCGTCGAAGGTCTCCCCGTCTAGGAGCAGGGCTGCGATCTCGGAAGCGGAATAAGGATTCGTGACAGTACCCTTCGGGTTGTCGACGAATTCCTGGATCTTGGTGGCAATGACGTTGACGTACTTGCCGGCGCTGCTGAGACCATTGAAGAAACCGGTCACGGTGATCTTCTTGCCATCCCAGCTCTTGGCATCGAGAGCATCGACAGGATAAGTGATGCTTCCCTGCTTGACATCCGGATCGACACCGTCGAAAGCGATGTTATAGTAGTTGCCGGAGACGGTGAGAGTACCGCTGAACTTGATGTACTCGGCAACGGAAGCGGTATAGTTCTCCACATTGGCGGTAATGTCGGTAGCGGTAGGATAGTTGACCGCATTGCCCTGGCTGTCTACGAAGATGTCAGTGATGTCGGTAAGCTCGGGAACACCGTTGTAAGTGGTCTTCTTGGCGGACATCCTCACGCCGTCACCGATGGTGAGGGCAGCAGCGGAATTGCCGTAAGCATAGATGGCGTTTTCACCGTCGGAAAGGACGGCTCCGCTGGTGGTGAGAGCGACTACCACAGTGGAAGGCAGGGTCTGGACCTGGTCGTTGTCGGCAGCTGCGATGATCTCGGTCACGGAAGCGCCGGTGGCGGGAACACCCTCCTGGGTCAAGGTTACAGACTTGATTGCGCCCGGAGCCTTGATGCTGATATTTGCGGTACGTGAAGCGGTGCGGGTATTCTGAGCGACACTGATGAGATAGTTGCCGTCAGCGGTAAAATCGACGACCTTGGCCCAGTCAGCATCGATGCTGACAAGGATGGGCTGAACCTTGGAGGATACCAGCAAGGTGTCGAGGCATGCATCGGGTCCGACCGTTGCGGTGGTGAGGGAAGCGTCGATGAGGGACTTCTCGATCTTGACGATGCTCACGTCAACGAGCTCAATAACGCCATTGTAAACGGACTTGGGGCCTTCGACGGTGACGATATCACCCACTTCGATGCCGAAGCTGTCCCAACCGCCGTCGGCATCCTTCGGATACTGGCTCTTGGAGTTGAACGTTCCGTAAATATACAGACCGGGATCATCGACGGTTCCGTCATTGAGATACCAGTTGCCATAACTTGTGTTGGCGATGCTGGTGACGGTGCCGCGGACTTTGTAGTTGCCGTCGCCGCCATTGAAGACATCCGCACAAGTGGCGAGAGGGATCTCGACTCCTGCAGGAGCGTCTTGGTTGACGTTGATAATCTTGGTCTTGGAACCCATCACGACCTTTACCTCGGTCTTGCGGGCGGCCTTGGACGCGGAAGTGGCGGTGAAGGTCACGGAAACTGCCTGGCCGGCAGAGCCGGAGGTAGGCGAAACGGACAGCCAGTCAGCGTCCTCGTTGATGGTCCATGCTTCTTCACCGTTAATGGTGATCGTAGCGGAAGAGCCCTCGTCGGTGGCAAGGGTGAAATAGTCGTTGGAGACCTCGAGTCCGTCAAGCGACTGAACGGGCTCCAACTCCGGGGTACAGCCGGCCAGCGCGAGGACGACTGTTGCAATAGATGCTATGATATGTCTGAGTTTCATTGCGAGTCCGGTTTACTAGTTGAACATATATCTGATACCAATCTGCATATACCAGCAGTTGCCGAGAGAGTGGGAATAGTCCCAGGTGGGAACTCCGGATCCGACCATGGTGGAGAACACGGGAACTCCGTCGGGATCGGTACGTTCATACTTCAGGACCTTGGCATTGCCGCTGGCATTGGGAACATCCGGATTCCAGCTCTTGCTGACACCCCAACGCGAGTTGAAAAGGTTGCCGACATTCTGGACATCGAAGCTGAGCTGAAGCGTATTGAAAGTCTGGCCGACCTTGACTACGAAGTCATGTGCATATCGGAAATCGAAGACATGGCGGAAAGGCTGGTTGACAGCATAGGCCTCGGCATACTGGCCCTTGTGGGCGCTCAGGTACGCATCCTGGGCCGCGAACTCCCAATAACGGGATGCATCGTCAGTGCTGATGAAGCGGATCTCAGACTCATCCTTCGGGATGTACATAAGGTCGTACGCATTTCCGTCGCCGTTCATGTCATTCGAATAGATGAAGCTGTTGCCGGAATAGCGCAGGCCCTCATAAAGGAGGCTCCAGTGATTGTTGGCGGCGTCCTTGTAGCTGATAGAAGCCATCAAACGGTCAGGGAGGTTGTAGCTGGAGTTATGAAGGATGTTGTAGTTAGGACCGTCGACGGAAGGGATATACTTCCAAGCAGCATTCGCGTTCGAACCGGGCATACCGGTTACTTCCTTGCTGACTGTGTGGGTGTAGGACGCAGTGAGGTTCAAATCGTCCAGAGGAGTGGCATTGAACGAGATCGTAGCGATCGAGCCGTAACCCTTGTTGGTATTGGTCAGGACGAAGGCATCAGTCTTTCCATACTTGTAACCGGAAGGATAGATATGACGCTGATCGGCACCGTTGAAGGTTCCCCATCCGGAGTTGTCGTCGGTGATGTTGTAGTTGGTGAGCATAACGCCGTTGATGGTCTTGTTGTAGATATACTCACCGGTGACGACGAACGGGAAAGAAACGGGAACGTTCCAGTCGAATGCGATGGAGCTCTTCCACACCTGAGGCATCTTGAAGTTGTAGTCGACACCGGCAACCTCGGAAGGTGAAGGTGCGCTCTCTGGAGTGATGGTGGTGGGGAACTTGGCGGGATTGAGACCGTTGAGTATCCTGAGGATGTCCCAACGATCGGTGACGAGCTTGCCGTTCTGCATCATAGCGGCAAGGTATTCGGGATTAGTGTCCTTGGTGTCACGGCCCTTCACAATACCCGCATTGGTAGGCATGTTGGTGAAGAATACGAGAGGGATACGGCCTGCGAAGAGACCGGTACCTCCACGGATCTTCAGCCTCTTGTTGCCGAAGACATCCCAGGAGAAACCGAGACGGGGACTGACCTGGATGTTGGTCTTGGGCCATTTGCCGGTATCGACATGGCGTCCGCCGTAATCGATGGCAAGGGTGGCGTTGTTTGTCATGATGTCGTCATTGTTGAACGACAGGTTATCTACGCGCAAGCCATAGGTAAACTTCAGGTTGTCATTCACAGACCACTCATCCTGCGCATATGCGCCTATCTGGGCGAAGCGGACCTTTGCGGAAGGATACTCTTCACCGTCGAATCCCCAGTCAAACGCCATTTCGACAGGCCTGTTGCCATTGTAGAAATCGCTGAGGCTGGCGAAACGGAACATACCGGTACCGTTGCGCATATACGTATTGAGAGCCATCTGAGCCTCATAACTCGCACCGGCAGTGACTTTGTGGGAACCGGCGTACCAAGTGACATCATCCTTGATATTGAGAATGGTGTTCTGAACGTTGTTGCGATAGGTGAAAAGCTCAGTACCGAAATCCATGTAAGGCTCTGCCTCATGGCCTTCACCAAGGTCTCCCGCAAGTATCTCGACGAAGGGGAAGAAACCTCCGTCATTGCTGCGGACATCCTGGATGTTGGAGTAAGTCACGAGCAACTGATTTGAGAGATAGTCCGTAAGACGGCTGTTGAGGTCAGCGGAGATCGTGTAGAGGTTATTCTCCTGATTGTAAAGGGAATTGGAGAATACCAGGCCATACTGGCTGGCCATGCCGTATGTCATATCGGAAGCGTCACGGGAAGTGGAAGGAATCTTCCAAAGGTTGCTCGAAGTATAGTTGTAACGGAGAGCAAGCTTGTGATCGCGGCTGATATTCCAGTCCAGACGGGCAAGGTACTTGACTGTATTGTTGTCCTTGTTGTAGTTGTCGTAGGAACCGGGATCATAGTTGTAGTTGTTGATCAAGAAATTGCGCATGGTCTGCGCCTCAGCGGTGCTGACGCGGGTTATCATGCGGTCCGGATCGGCGACTCCGTCGGAAGACGGCCTCCAGGTGTTGATTTCACCGGGAGAAGGAACGATTTCCGCATTGACGAAGAAGAACAGTTTGTTCTTGACGATAGGGCCGCCGAGAGTGAATCCGTAAGTGGTCTGACGATCCCTCGTCCTCTCAAGGTCGACATCATCGACACGATTGCCGTGAAGGTTCTCGTTCTGATGATAGATATAGGCGGTTCCCTTGAAGGTATTGGTACCGGACTTGGTAATTGCATTGATACCGCCGCCGATGAAGTTTGACTGGCGCACATCATAAGGCGATACGACGATCTGGATCTCCTCGATGGCATCGATGGAGATAGGATTGCCTCCGCCGGGAAGGGCGGTGCTGAGTCCGAAGTTGTTATTGACATTGGCTCCGTCCACGGTGAAGTTGGCGGAACGACCGGAGGATCCGGAGAAGTTCATGCCGTTACCACCATAGGGAGACAGCTTGGCAACGTCGGTAAGGCTCCTGCTGACAGTAGGCATCTCTACCATCTGCCTGGAATTGATATTCGTTGCGGCACCCGTCTTCTCCACAGCGGCAAACCTTGAATAAGCCGTGGAGATGACGATTGCCTCTGAAAGCATCTCGGTATCGTCAGGCATCTCGGCATCAAGGGAATAAGCCTCAGCGAGCTGGAGGGTGACATCAGTGTAAGTGACAGTCTGGTAGCCCAGACAGCTGATCTCAACGGAGTAAGGACCACCGGAACGCATACCGTTGATGGTAAAGCGGCCATCCGCATTGGCAACGGCATAATACTGTGTACCGGAAGGAGTATGAACGGCGATTACGGCAGCGCCGACGACAGGCTCGCCGCTGCGATCCGTAACCTTTCCGTTAAGCGAGGAGGTGGTAACCTGGGCGAATGCCGAAATTCCCACCAGCAAGACCGCAAAAGCGGTCAGGATTCTTTTGAATGATT
>CAMJHW010000022.1 GCA_946405645.1 uncultured Bacteroidales bacterium | reverse complement strand
CGGGCATGTCATAGGTAACCTTCTGTCCGCCCATGTCGAACTCCATGGTCTGGACCGGAAGGAAGTCACCGGAAAGGGTGACCTTAACGGCCTTGGGAGCCTGATAGCGGAACGTGACGGTCCCGTCTGGATTGATTACGGGCGACTCGGCCGAGGCGCCTCCAAAAAGAGCCTGCTGCCCGAAGGCTGAAATGCCCATGAGCATGCAAACGATTATGAGTGAAATCTTTTTCATTCTTGCAAAGTAAAAATTATTTGAACGAATCACCTATTTTGACGAGCGCCTTTTCGAGGCAGACGGGCCAGAATGCCCAGTCATGCCCGCCGGGACGCTCGATAAGTTCATTGGCGATGCCGCATTTCGTCAAATGCTCGGAAAAAGCCTGCACGCTGGTGAACATGACGACATAGTCGCCCGAACCGGACTCAAGCGTCAGCGGGGGTAAGGAGGAAGGTTTCTTTATGCCGGAAGCCAGGGCATACAAGTCCTCGAAACCGGGAACGGACGTGGCGGGGCTCATTGCGTAGCCGTATGTGAACTTGTCGGGATGGTTCAGCACATTGTACAGGGTGCCGTATCCACCCATCGACAGGCCAGCCACGGCACTTTTGCCATTGCACTTATAGGTCTTCTCCACATACGGGATAAGTTCCTTGTGGAAATAAGACTCGAAGTCGCCCATCAGGCCGTCGGTATAGAAGGTCGCGAAAGCGTTGGGCATGACCACCACCATGGGCTCGCCCCCGGACTCGATGTACTTGCGGATGATCGCGACGGCCCCGCCCTTGTCCAGCCAGGAATTGTTGTCGTCGCCAAGTCCGTGCAGCAGGTACAGGACGGGGAATTCCCTGGTGGGATTCAGCCCCTCCGGCAGCCATACCGAATACTTCATGGTCATGTTCATGTGCACGCTCTTGAGCGTCTGGTCCTTGAGCAGGAGCTCGACCGGCTCGCCCTGAGGCGTTTCGGGTTCATGTTCGCCGCAGGCGCTGAGGGCGATAACCCCCAGCGCCGCAGCGAAAAACAGTTTCAGTGTTCTATTAAGCATTATTCTGCAGACAGTTTACCGACATAACGCGCCGATGCCACGGAAGAGTCGAGGGTAATTGTGTACACTCCCCCGCTCACGGCCACGGTCAACTCACCGTCAGTGATATAGGTATAGGAAGGAACACTTTCGGTGACAGTGTACCAGGTGGTACCGGACGCACCGAACATGCCATCATATCCTATGCCAAACTCTCCTGCTCCGATGGAACCTCCAGTAGCACACGCTTTGTATGTGCCGGGCGCGACGGTCCCGTCGGCAGAGTAAAGCTCAAGTTTCAGATAGTTTCCGTTGCCGGAATACGAGTTGCCGAAGCCGCCGGCGGCTATCTCAAGTCCTGCGGAGGCAAGTTCAATGCCCACCATCTGCATGCCCCAGCCGCTGTAATCGGTAAGCGAACCGAACTTCGAGAGTTGGACGCCCGCCTGGAATTCATAGCCGCTCGACCCCTTGAATACATAGGAGCCATCTGACTTTGTGACGGTCAGCGTTTCTCCGGCATTGATGTCCACGCGTACGCCATCCTTCATGATGTACGAACCTCCGGAAATGCCCCAGTCGGGGAAATTGTAGCCGTTGCACATCAGGCCTGCGGCAGAAGCATATTCGGCGCAGGTATAAGTACCGGCTATCTCGTTGTTGCCTGTGACGAGCAGAAGCTCGAACACGGCAGTAACATCATTGGAGGAAGCGTCGTGGAAGGTCAAAGTATGCTTGCTGACTGTAGGATCGTCCATCGGAGTGACGACATCCTCGAAGTAGGCGGTGATACCGGCAGCTTCGGGCTCGAAGGAAAGGTGGCCGGCCCAGCTGAGCTTGTACGGAGTGCCGTCGGTAAGGAACAGCACGGCCTTGAGCGTATAGCTGTTATTCACCTCGTCAATAGGGGTCTGGGTAATGGTGATGGTGCCGCTTTCGACCTGCACGCCGTTGACGGAGGTCTTGCCGAGGATGTAGTTGCCCTTCTTGGCGGCAGACTCCTGCGCCTCGGTATAGGCGTTGGAAGTCAGGCAGTAGCTGTCACCCACGAGGGTGGCATGGAAGGAGGTGGAGCCATCCTTGAGGTCGAGCGTGAACAGGCGCTTGCCGTCCACCTTCTCGTATTCGCAGCTGGCTGAAGAGAAACTCTCCACTACGGTCGGAGGCGTGAAGATGCCTTCGAGCGGATCCAGTACGGACTTCTGCTGGCAGGAAACCAGAGCCAGGGCCGCACATGCGATGAGGATTATATTCTTTTTCATGATAGTCAAAGGATTGGATGATTAATAACCCGGATTCTGCTGGATCTCGCTGTTGAGGCGGATCTCGGTGGCGGGATAAGGCAGCATCTTGTGCCTGTCCTGGAAGCCGTAGGAAGGATTGCCGCAAGTGACATAGCTTACCTGGCCGTTGACCTGGAGCTGAGGGTAGGTATTTCCGTTCTGGGCCATCTTGGAGCCTTCGCCCCAACGGAGGAGGTCCTGGAAACGGACGCCTTCACCGAAGAGCTCGAGCCTCTTCTCAAGCTTGATATCGTCGATGGTGACGGACGACTTGGCGGGAAGCTGCGCACGGGTGCGGATCATGTTGGTGTACTCGGTAGCCTTGGCGGAATTGCCTGCGCCCAGATGGGCCTCGGCGCCGCAGAGCAGTACCTCGGCGTAACGCATCCAGAGAGTGTTGGCCGCATACACGAAATCATTGCCCATACCGCGTTCTTCGGCCAGGATACGTAGTTTCCACATGAAATAACCTTCGCTGATGATAGGGCTCTTGAGAGTCATCCCAAGCTCGCTCTGGAGCTGTTCGAGGGTCTTCAGGGAATTGTTCAGGCGGTAGCCGTTCACTCCTTCGTCCTTGACGAAATCGTCGTACAGGCTCTTGGTAGGGACGCGGAAGCCCCAGCCGGTATTCATGATGGGAGTGTCGGCAGGCCAGTTGATCTTGTCCATGCGCCAGTTGGTCATCAGCGCATACATGCTGAAGTTCTGGAAGGAGTTGTTGTCGTCGTGCACGCGGTTGCTCTCGAAGATGCTCTCGCAGTTGTGCTTGTTGGCGGAGCGGAAGAGTCCTCCGTAGTCCTCGAAGAGGCGGTACTTGCCGGAGCTCACCACAGCGTCGAACTGGGCGGCGGCCTCGGAGTACTTCTTCTGCCAGAGATAGACCTTGCCAAGCAGGGCCTGGGCGAACTGCTTGGTCACGCGCCAGGTGGTGTTGTCGTCGGCACTTGTTTTCTCTATAAGGGCACCGGAAGCGATGGCCTCGGTGAGGTCCCGCTCCATCAGGCCCCAGAGTTCTTCGTCAGTAGCGTTGGGGACGTTGTACTCGGAGGGAGAGAGCTCGTGGTCCACAAGCGGAGGGTTGCCCCACATGGTCTTGAGATCGAAATATGCGAATGCACGGAACACCTTGGCTTCGGCCCTGGCGAGTTTAGCCATGTCGCTGCCGTCCTCCTCTACATGGCCGAGGATGACGTTGGCCTTGTAGATCAAGGTGTAATAGGTGGTGAACATGTTCTGGATATAGTCCTGCTCGGCGTCGAAGGTAAATTCGTTCAGGTGCTCGAGGTCGGTGTTGTCACCGCGCATGGAACCGCCGGCCCAGAAGTCGTCGGTGAACATGGCCTTGCAGAGCTTGACGTTGTACTCCCAGCCGCGAACCTCCAGATACATGGCTATATTGGCCGAAAGTATCTGGTCGTCGGTCTTGTAGTAGGTATTGTAGTCCAGGACGCCGTGCTGGGGGATGTCCAGCTTGTCGGAACAGGAAACTGCGGTAAGTGCGAGGATGCCTGCAGCGGCGCTCAAAAGGATATTTCTTGTTTTCATAAGGCTGTCGGATTAGAAGGTTACATTGACACCGAAGACGACCTTCTTGGCAGTGGGATAACTGCCCTTGTCCACGCCTAGTCCGCTGCCGGAGCCGGTGACCTCGGGATCGAACCCGGGATAGTCGGAGAAGGTGAACCAGTCGTCGAGCGAACCGTAGATGCGGAGGTTGTCGACCATGAACTTTCGGGTGAAGTTGGCAGGCAAGGTGTAGCCGAGCTGCATCTGCTTGATCTTCAGGTAGCTGCCGTCAAAGACAACGCCGCTGGAAGTGAGGAACTGCTGCCAGTTGGAGGCATTTGCCGCAGGCATGGTGCCGTTGGTATGGGTCGGAGTCCAGCGGTCCTCGGTAAGGAAGGACAGGCGGTTGGAAGGATAGTCAACCACGGTGAGGCAGTTGAATATCTTGCTGCCGTAGGCACCGGTCATGAAGACGACCGCATCGAAGCCCTTCCAGCCTGCGGTGAAGGTGAGACCATAGTTCATCTTGGGGATACCGCTGCCCAGATCCATCTTGTCAGCCTGGGTCACGGTGCCGCTGCCGTCGAGGTCCTCGAACATGGCGTCACCTGTGGCGGGGTCGATGCCCGTGAACTTGTAGCCGTAGAAGTGCCATGCGGGATAGCCTTTCTCGAAACGGGTGATGGTGCCGTAGTTGCGCACGCCAACACCGTCGATACCATCAGACAGTGTCTCATGGATATAGGTGACCTGGTTCTTCAGGGTGGAAAGGTTGCCGCTGATGCTGTAGTCAAAGTCGCCGATGCGGTCACGCCACTTGAGCTCGAACTCAAGGCCGGTGTTGGTGACATTACCGGCATTGACCGGCGATGCGGAGACACCTACCACGGTAGAAGGGGTTATACCGGTGACGATGAGGTCCTTGGTCTGCTTGTTGAACCAGTCGGCGCTGAAGGTCAGGCGGTCGCGCAGGAACCTGAGGTCGAGACCGAAGTTGAGCTGCTCGGAGGTCTCCCACTTGAGCTCCTCGTTTCCGGAGGAAGAAGGAGCGTAGCCCTGGAGATACTCAAGACCATTGCCGGTCGGATAGTTTCCGGTAGAGGCGATGACATTGGCGTAGCGATAGCCATAGAGGCCTGCGAGCGAGCCGTTCTGGCCCCAGCTGGCGCGGAATTTGGCGAAGTTGACCACGCTCTTGAGCGGAGCGAAGAAAGACTCCTCGGAGAGGGTCCATCCTGCGGAAACGGAAGGGAAATAACCCCAACGCATGGGCTTGGGAAGGATGGAAAGGTCGGCGGCATCGGCACGGAACGACACCTGGAGATTATACTTGCCCATGTAGCTCCAGCCGGCGCGGCCGAAGTAGGAGAGCTTGCGGGAATAGCTGGGCTCGGCTCCTGAAACGGAAGGAACGGCATTGGAGGAATGGTAGGCAAAATAGTAGAACAAGGGGTTGTTCTGGGTCACGCCGAGGTCGTCATCGCTGCCGCGGTAGCTTCCGCTAAGGGAGAAACTGCGGTTGTTGGAGTACGAGGTACCAGCCATGAGGCTGACATTGTGGGCGCCGAACTGCCTGTTCCAGTTGGCGAAATTCTCCCACTGGTAGTACATGGAGTTATTGTCGGAACCGCTGAGGCCGATGTAGTTCTGGTAGGCGTTCTGGTTGATGTAGTAGTTGAGCGAATAGCCGTAGCTGTCGCCGGCGGAGAGCCTGTAACCGAGTCGTGAAGTGATGGTGAGACCCTTGAACGGCATCAGGTTAAGGGCGGTGGAACCGTTGATGTTGAAGCCGTTGGAGACGGAATAGCTGCGGTCGCGCATGATGCGCGGATTGACATTCTCCGAAGGGTTGAAGTAGGAAGCGGCATAGTAGTCGCCGTTCTCGTCCTGAAGGAGGTTGCGTCCCGCTGCGAGATAGCCGAGCATGAAATCCGGGAGTTCGGCCTCCGTATAGGTGGGCGGGGTCAGCGGATCCAACTGAAGGGCGGAAAGGACGGCAGAGCCGTAGTCGCTGCCTTCCGAGACGCTGCGGGCGGTATAGTACTCGACCTGGTTGTTGGTCTGGACCTCGAGCCAGGGCTTGAACTTCCAGCTGGCGTTGGCCATGAAGGTGATACGCTTGTACACGTCGGCGTCGCCCACGAACATACCGTTGTTGTCAAGGAAGGAACCGGACAGGTAGAGGTTGCCGCGGTCGGTACCGGCGGAGAACGAGAGGTTATGATGCTGCATCATGGAATTCTCGTAGGAGTAGCCAAGCCAGTCGGTATTGGTCTTGAAATCCCAGTTTCCGTAGAAATCCTGGATGCTGTAACGGCCATTCTCGATGAAGTACTGCATGTACTGCTCGGAGTTCATGACCTTGGGCACGTGGTTGAGGCTCTGGGAGGTCAGCTGGTAGCTGTAGGAGATCTTGCCGTCGCCCTGGCCCCTGCGGGTGGTGATCATGATGACGCCGTTACCGGCCTCTGCGCCGTAGATGGCGGCGGAAGCACCGTCCTTGAGGACCTCCATGGACTCGATGTCGTTGGGGTCGATGCCGGCGATGGAGTTGGTACGGCGGCCGTCCACGACATAGAGCGGGTAGGATGAGCCGTTGGAGGAGACTCCACGGACCTGGATGCTGGGAGCGGCTCCCGGACGGGCGGAAGAAGTCACCACCTGGACGCCAGCGGTCTTGCCCTGGAGGGCGGACTCGGCGGTGGTGATGGTACGGTTGGCGATATCCTCGGACTTCACCTGGGAGATGGATCCTGTGACATCCGATTTCTTCTGTACGCCGTAACCCACCACGACGGTTTCCTCAATCATGAGGTTGTCGGTGGCGAGGGTGATGTTGACCGTGGAGGTGGTGTTGGCCACAATCTCCTGCGTGACATAACCGACGGAGGAGAACACGATGGTCGCACCGGCCGGAACAGTGATGGAATATTTGCCGTCAAGATCGGTGATGACGCCGTTGGTCGTTCCCTGCTGGACTACTCCCACAGCGATCAACGGTTCATTCTGATCGTCCACGACTTGACCTGAGATCGTCACTCTCTCCTGCGCGGAGAGGGGCAGTCCGATGAGGATGGACAGCGCGGCGGCTGCCAGCGTCCTGAGTACAGATTTTCTCATGAGATCGAAAATGATTGGTTAATTGTTTATTGTAATTCGGATTGTATATCGAAAACCATGTTGCTGGGATAGGGCTCCCACTCGGGGATGCCGTCAGCGGAAGGAACACCGGTCTTGGCGAAATTGGTCCAGACGCGGCTCATGCGGTGGCCGAGTCCGACGGCATCCTCTCCCCCGCCGGTAAATGTCCTGTGCAGTACGACATTGTCGAAGACAAAAGGAATCTCAAGGCAATGCGTGCTTCCGAACACACCGTCCAGAACGGGAGAAGACCATTTAAAAAGGTACATATAAACGGGCGCGCAGCCGGCAGCGAAACGGTCTGCAGCCTGTTTCACTGCGAGTGGACGGAAGATAGTATCCTCCTGGTCGGGAGTGAACTCGTTATATACCGTACCGATGATGACCGGAATATCCTTGGAGAGAGCAAGGGTCTCCTGGCTGGAGGGAGCCGCAGGAATCACCTCACCGTCCACGACGGGGAGGGCACCGAACACGAGCATGTCGAGGATGTTCTCCGACATAGCGCCGTCCGCGGTCGCTTCGTCGCGAACCTTTTCCACAGCTCTCTGATAAGCATCGAGCAGGTCGGAGTAAGGCACGGAAGTGATATCGTCGATGCGTGAAGGATTGATACCCAAAGCATCGACCGTGGCGGCGCCGATACGGCGCGAGTACTTGGGATCCATCAAGTTGGTGATGGATCCGCTCTGGACTATTGCCTTGTGAAACAACCCCTTTGCGGAAGGCATGGCCATAAGCGTAGAAACCTTCCCGCCTCCTCCGCTCTGTCCGAAGATAGTGACATTGGAAGGGTCACCTCCGAACCCGGATATATTGTCGCGAACCCATTCGAGAGCCTTGACGATGTCCAGCATTCCAAGGTTGCCGGTATGTCCATATTTCCCTCCAAAAGCGGAAAGATCGAGGAAACCGAGCGTGTTGAGACGATGGTTGAGGGATACGACGACGACACCGTGGTCACGGGCAAGGTTGGTCCCGTCATAGGAGATGAGTTCCTGGCCGGAACCGGCGGAAAAACCGCCGCCGTGAAGCCAGACCATCACGGGACGCTTCGCACCGTCCTTGATGCCGGCAGTCCATACATTGACGCGCAGGCAATCCTCATCCGGGAACCCGTCGTCCCAATGCATCGCAAAGGCTTGGTTGTCGTCATACCAGCCGGCACGTGCCCTCTGAGGACAGGTCGGGCCGTAAGCCCGGCTTGCACGGACTTCCGTCCAGGGATCAGGATCCTCAGCCGGCATGAAGCGCCCGGCTTTTGCATAAGGAATGCCCTTGTAGATGAAAACGCCGTCGTCGACATATCCGGCCACGGGGCCGGACTTGGTCTGGACGGTAGATGCGGCGGCGGATGTCTTCAGCGCGCCGGGGCACTCGGACCGGCCATGAAGTCCCCTGCCGCAGCAAGCGGTAAGGAGCAGTGCTGTACCGAGTATCAATGAAATTTGCTTCAGTGCCATAAATACGGTCTTTGTTACGATGCAAAATTACACTATCGGCTACTAAAACGTTTTTTCATGCCGACAAATGCTTTTCCATTTGTAACGCACACAAAATGCATTTGTTCAAAAATCTTCGGATTTGTTCAAAAATTCATTATTTTTATGCGATGACTAATGACCGATAATATGAGAATCAGATACTTGGCGCTCTTTGTGTCCATTCTGGCCGCCTGTACCACCCTGGAAAAGCACGCCCTGCCACAGGAGGACCCTGAACGCGTGGTGATATCCGATCGAATTTCCAACCAGAGGGTAAACGCCTTCGCCGAAGACGCCGACGGACACATCTGGATCGCAACCTTCCGCGGCCTCAACAAATACAGTGTACACGAGTTCCACCAGTATTTCTGCGCCGACGATACGACCGGACTGCCGGACAACCAGGTCAACACGGTCTTCAAAAGTGCCGACGGAAGACTTTGGGTCGCCACAGTGAACGGCTTGGCCTACCATACGGACAAAGGGTGTTTCAAGAGAGTGCCCATACTCAGCGACAACCGCAACATCTCCAGAATACTGGAGACATCGCGCGGCGACATTCTTTTCAGCAACGGTATTTCCCTTTTCCGATACGACCCGGAAGAGCAGATAGCAAAACCGGTCATCCGAGAGTTGAACGCCTTCGTATCCGACATGGTCATAGACGCGGAAGGAAGGCTATGGGTGCCGACTGGCGCCAGTCTGGACTGCTACGAAACGACGACTTTCATGAAGCTTCAAACCATTTCCGTTCCGCATATGGTATACCACTTGTGCGATACCGGGAACGGGGAGCTATGGATGTCCGGAATGGGTCGCATCAGCGTGTTCGACACAAGGGCTATGCAATGGAAGGATCTTCCGGATGCGATACGCGGGGAGTCCAGAATCATGGGAGGAGACGTCGACCTGATATATGCCATAGATGACAGGTCTATCCTTCTGCAGGTCATCGGTCAGGGAATGTTCTACTATTACAAGACTACCGGGAAGGTCACCTTCCAGGACGAAGCGGGATTCCCGTTCGACCTCCCCTCCTCCGAGGTACGTACGGTTTTCCGCGACAGCAGGAGCAACCTCTGGTTCGGAACGGCAGACCATGGATACGCTGTCTCGTATCATTACACGGACCAGTTCAACGGCAACAAATACCTGACCAACTATTTCTCCGACAAGACCGTCATCTCGCTGTACTGCGAGGACGGCCGCCTGTGGATATGCACACAGGCCGACGGACTGTTCGTTTACGACCTGGAGAGCAAGCGCATCACTGGAGTGGAAGTCTCGCACCTGGTCCCGGACTCGAATGTAGGCTATATCCGGGCATCCAAAGTATTCAAGGCCTCGAACGGTGATGTCTGGGTGCTTTTCACGGACAAGTTCAGGGCCGTCAGGTGCCGTTTCGACGGGAGGAACCTGAAGGCATTGGAAAGCTTTGACATGATGAATCCGCTTTCCATCGTTGAAGATGACGGGAACGTCATCTGGATAGGAGGCTCTATGTCCTCGCTTATGAGATACGATAGCGGGGACCGCAGCGTGAGCTATGTCCCATTGACGGAGGACAACGAGTGGACCTTTGTCACGGACCTCATGATGTACGAGCCCGGCAAACTGTTCGCCGCGGCTTTCAACCATGACCTTTTCGAGGTAAACACTTACACTATGGAGGTTACCGAACGCAAACTCTCTCAGGAAGAGAGGGATTCATGCATACGGCGTTCGGTCATGGTGCCCAACAAACTGCTCAAGGACGGGGGCGGAGACATCTGGACCGCGACCGTGGCGAACGGACTGCTGAGATCCGTCAAGGACGGGACGACGGTCCGGGTGCCGGGAGTCCCCTGCCTGGACATCTGCTCCCTGGAGCAGGACAGGCAGGGCAACATCTGGGCATCCACGATGAACGGCCTCGGAAAATATGACAGGACGACGGGCGAATTCGTCAACTATTTCGAGGCGGACGGCATTGGCGGCAATCAGTTCTCCGACAGGGCTTCGTGCCTGCTGCCGGACGGCACCCTCGTCTTCGGAGGTACGCACGGACTCACATGGTTCAACCCCCTGGACGTATCCCAGAAACGTACGGTACCGCTGGTCTTTGAAGACCTGAAGATCCACAGCCGTCTCGTCACCCCTGCCGAAGGAGGGCCGATAGAGCTGGAACTCGCCAAAGGTCCGGACATCCTGATCCGTAACTGGCAGAACGGTTTCAGCATATCGTTTGCCGCGCTTGACTACAGCGAGCACGAGAGGACTCACTATTACTATATGATGGAGGGCTTCGACAGGTATTGGGTCGACGCGGGCAACAACCATGAAGCCTATTATGCAAATCTCCCCGCAGGAAAGTATGCTTTCAAGGTAAGGATCACCAACAACAACAAGAGCATTGTTGAGACCGAGAAAGCCCTGAACGTCAAGGTCCTGCCGCCATGGTACAGGACATGGTGGTTCCGTATCCTCCTTATCCTTGCCGTACTATCCCTTGTCTGTATGGCACGGAGGGGATTCCGGCGCATCCGGCGCGTTCGCGAAGAAGCGGCGGAGAAAGTCGCTCAGGAACGCATGGAAAGGGAGCGCATCGAAGCGGCACACCGGCAGGAAAAGGAGCTGGCGCGCATCCAGATGAACTATTTCTCGAACATAGCGCATGAGTTCCGTACTCCTTTGACTATGATAGCCGGACCGGCCTCACAACTTGCGGATTCTCCCGGCATAAAGGGCAATGACCGCCAACTGGCAGGTATCATAAGGCGCAATTCAGACTGGATGCTGAGTCTCGTAAACCAGCTGCTGGACTTCAACCGCATAGGCAACAGCAAGCTCCAGATGAAAGTGGCCAAGACCGACATGGTAGCTCCCCTGCGGGCTGTCCTTGACATGTTCCGTTACAACGCCGGAGCAAAAGGCATCGAACTTGGAGCCTACGGACTCGAGGAACCTTTCGTCATGTGGGCAGACGTAGACAAGGTCAACAAGATAGTGATGAATCTTCTGGCCAATGCCTTGAAGTTCACACCTCCCGGAGGAAAGGTCTCCCTGTCGTTCGACGTCCTTTCCCGCGAAACGGCGGCTGCGGATTTCCCGCTGACAGAGAAGGATACCGATTCGCAGTATGCCTTCATAAGCGTGACCGACAGTGGCTGCGGCATCCCCGAAGGCCAGGAGGAGAAGATATTTGAACGTTTTTATCAGGCTGGTAATCAGGGAGATACGCAGGGTTCAGGTATCGGTCTATATTATTCCCGTGCCCTGACGGGTCTTCATCACGGATACATACGTGCCTGGAACCGCCCGGAAGGAGGAGCGCGCTTCAGTTTCATCCTGCCAGTAAGCGCAGGGTCCTACACCGAAGATGAGCGTACGGAAATCCAGCCCCGGATCATCCTTCCCAGGGAAACCGGGGAGGCGGCTTCACATGAACAACCGGATTCAGCTGACCGCCAGCGCATCGCAATAGTCGACGACGACATAGATATCGCCAACTATGTCAAGGTGCTTTTGTCACCGTACTATGATGTCACCGTCTATTTCGACGGAGCTTCTGCCCTCAAGGGCATGGCCGAGGAGGTTCCTAACCTCATCATCAGTGATGTTGTAATGCCCGGGATGAGCGGCTACGACCTTTGCAAGGCAGTCAAGGGCGAGCTCGAACTGAGCCACATCCCCGTCGTACTCGTTACTGCCAAGGTTGCGGTCGAGAACCAGGTCGAAGGCCTGGGGGTCGGCGCGGACGCTTATGTCACAAAACCTTTCCAGCCGGCTTACCTGATCGCTCTGGTAAAGTCCTTGCTGGAGAACCGCGAGAAACTGCATCGCCGGCTTGGAGAAGCCACGTCAGCGGAGGAGATCGCTCCTGAGGAGCTCAGCCCGAGGGACAAGACCTTCCTGAAAGACCTCTACGAACTCATGGAGAAGGAGATTGCGGATACAGATCTGGACATTACGCGCATCAGCGAGAAGATGCGCATGTCACGCACGAAGTTCTACTACAAGGTCAAGGGCCTCACCGGCGAGAATCCCAGTTCGTTCTTCAAGCTCTACAAGCTCAATTACGCAGCCAACCTGCTGAAAGAGGGCAAGTACAACATGTCCGAGATTGCTTACATGACAGGATTCAACACCCTGTCACACTTCTCCACCTCGTTCAAGAAACAATTCGGTGTACCCCCCTCGGAGTACACCGGCTGATAGAAAGCATTACATGATCATTACTTGCCCGCTTTGGTTCCGTGGGCAGTGGAGACAGCAGCCTGAAGATTCTCGTGAGGGGCTGAGGAGACTGTGCAGTCCGCACCGATCATGATCTTCCCGGCAGGGCCGTTGGAAAGGATTTCCTTAGTCATCCCGGCTATCGTTTCCGCAGGAGCGGAAAGGATCTCCGTCTGACGGTTGAAACCGCCGAGCACGGGGCGTCCGAAGAGTTCGACCGCATCGGCCAGGCTGAACGGCTTGCCGTCGACGGTCATGGGAGTATTGACGATCTGGCCGGGATAGTCCGCGAAGCGTGTCAGGTCGTCGTATGTGCCCTCCCAGTCGCAAATATGGAGGATGTTCACCTTGGTATCCTTGCAGCATTCGTTCATCACCGCAAGGTCGTAGGGACGGATGAAGGTCTCGTAGAATCCCGGGACTTCGTAGAACTTGGTCTCCCCGCCTTGGGTGGGCATGTAGAAGCCTTCTATGCCAACTGCCTTGCACTCCTTGACGAACCAGATCAGAGCGCGGGTGTAGCACTCCAGGACGCTCTTGAAAGCCTCCGGCTGTTCAGTGGCGGCCTGGATTATGCGGCGGCCCAGAGACTGCGTCGTCACCTGGAAAGTGCTATAGACGGTCGGAAGCACATATGTGTCGGCGCCGGCCTCCTCCTGAAGCCTCTTGATGATCTCCACCGTAGGACGGTAATAGTCCTCCGGCATCCAGTCGTCACGCACCTCCAGATCCCTGATGCGCGGAGCGAACTGCTCGAACTGGACCTTGAGGATGTCGGGGTTGATCTCGTGGAAATAGTCGAGGTGGGCCTGCACTGCAGCCTCTCCGACCTTCTGGTCATTGGCGAAATGGACGAAGAACGCCGCGGGAGCATACTTGGCCGGAAGCGTCCCGGCAATGAAACGGTCCATTATCTCTTTCTTGCTGGACGGGACCTTGGAACAGGAGATGGTTGCGAGCGTTGAGAGGACAGCCAACGCGATGAGAATGATGCGCGCACGAGGATTCATAGTATTGCTTTTAATCGGTGAAGTGTTCAAATATAATCATTTTTTCATATATTTGTGGAGTCTAACAACAAGAGAAATGATTATGAAAAGATTACTCTCTATCGCCTTTGCGGCATCGATGATGCTCATCGGCACATCAGCTTTCGCCCAGGTCTCCGTCGGAGCCGGCTACATCAATGAAACCAATAAAGTCAAGATCGGCGACTCCTCCAACAGCATGGGTGCGCTGAACGGCTTCTACGCAGGATTCGGATATGACATCAAC
Organism: uncultured Bacteroidales bacterium; assembly: GCA_946405645.1. Next base: position 543 of record CAMJHW010000022.1, on the reverse strand, counting down.
GAAGGTGAAGGTTTCGGCATCAGCACCGGACTCTATTATTCCTTCCTGACCGGCAATGTATCCGTTCCCTCCCTTTCCGTCCTCTCCGGAGATATGACCGAGCACGCTCTCAACATCCCTGTCAAGGCCGGTTTCTCCGTTCCCGTAGGCAGCGGCCTCAGCGGTTTCGTTAACGTTGGACCTACCTTCGTTTGCGGCCTGTCCTCGACCATCAAGCCCCTGGGTGTCGACCTCCTCAAGACCGACCTCTACAAGCACGAGTATCTCAGCCGTTTCGACATCAAGCTCGGAGCCAATATCGGCGCTGTCGTCAACAACATGTTCCGCATAAGCGTCGGCTATGACTACGGCTGCCTCGACCAGTTCGGCGCCGGCATCAAGGGCAAGAACGACGACGGCTCCACCAAGGACAGGGGTTACAGCCTGAACCGCAGCCGCATCGTTGTCGGCCTCGCACTCCTTTTCTAATCCCTTAAAAGCGAAAACACATGAAACTCGACGGCAGAAGAGAAAGCACCAACGTCGATGACCGCAGAGGCGGCA
>CAMJHW010000021.1 GCA_946405645.1 uncultured Bacteroidales bacterium | reverse complement strand
TTCTCAAGTACATCTGAAGAAAGGTTCTCTTCAGGAAGGATAATTTCGCTCATAAAATAATAGAGTATCAGTAAATAAATAGGTAGTAGAACGCAAATATACCAAAAAGTTGGATAAAAACGCTATTTTTGCAGAACATAATTCAAAATGTACGAACGCCCATGAGAATCGATATCCTGACCGTAGTTCCGGAGCTTCTGGAGAGCCCTCTGGCGCACTCCATCGTCGGCCGCGCCATCAAGAAAGGCCTGGTCGAAATCCACGTCCATCATCTCCGCAAATACGGCATCGGCCCGCGCAAGAACGTCGATGACTACAGCTACGGCGGAGACGCCGGGATGGTCATGATGGTGGAGCCGGTCTTCAGGATGATTGAGGAGCTGAAAGCCGAGAGAGACTACGACGAGGTCATCTACATGTCCCCCGACGGCGAGGTCCTGAACCAGGGCATCGCCAACGAACTCTCCCTCAAGGAGAACATCATCATCCTCTGCGGCCACTACAAGGGAGTCGACCACCGCATCCGCGAGCATCTCGTCACCCGTGAGATCTCCGTGGGCGACTATGTCGTCAGCGGAGGGGAAATCCCTGCGGCCCTGCTGGCCGACAGCATCATCCGCCTCATCCCCGGGGCCCTGACCGACGAGACCTCCGCCCTGAGCGATTCCTTCCAGGACGACCTCCTCTCCCCTCCCGTCTATACCCGTCCCGCCGAATTCAACGGCTGGAAGGTCCCCGACGTTCTCCTGAGCGGCAATCCCAAGCTGATACGGGCATGGCAGGACGAGCAGGCGCTCGCCCGCACCAAGGCCCTCCGCCCGGAGCTCCTGAAGAAATAAAAGCTAATTCAACTTCCTGAGAATCACATGCAGGGCAGCTTTCCGATGCGCCTGCAAGGTGAAGGTGTACCCGACAAGAGAAGAGCCGGGATTGGGTTCATCAGTGGGATGAAGATACTCCATGCCGTCAAGGTCCGGACGGGCGGGATCATAAGTCACCGGCCAGGTCCCGGCCGCCGGTCGTTCCCCGTCCAGTATTTCCGCCGACAGCACTCTCAGGTGCCCGCCCGCCCCCAGCTCGAAGGAGACTCCGTCCGGCTGAAGGCCGACGGTCTCCGCTTCGGTACACATGGCCCAGCGGACGGTGCAGGCCGAGTCCCCGGCCTGTACAAAATCGACCACGTGCAGGTCGTCTCCCTGCAACCATACTTCCCGCGAACAGGATTCCAGATCCTCGGTGTACAGTTCGCTCAGGTCGAGTGCCGCCCCGATACGGTCCCCCGCCAAAGGCCTTTCCGGCATCCAGACCGTACGGAAATCCACGGGGTGCCTGACATTCGGGACATGGCCGTTCACTGTCAGGATATTGTGCGAGAAGGGACCTATACGGAACACCTGCCAGCGCTCGCTGTCCCAGGTCATGTCCCACAGGTCCACCCCGGCCGATTCCAGAGAATTGTAGTCCTGCATTCCGAGGTCAGTAGCCCAGGCCACTCCATCGGACTCGTAGTAGAAGGAGCCCTGGTCACAATGGGAATGGCTGGACATGGTCAGCCCGCCCTTGATGCCGAGGTAATCGTCATCCCGTGACCTCCACCCTTCCCTGTATACGAAAACGGGTGTAGTCCCTCCGCAGGTGTAATAGTGGTCGGAAGGCGGTTCGACATCCGGCTGCATCCCTGAAGAGGCCATGCTGATGAGGTACATCGGAAACAGTCTCTCTTCGCAAAGGCTCGAGTATCCGGTATCCTCCATTATGCGTATCTCGGGATAGAGCAAGGAACCGGAACCGCCATGTCCGGCCATCCAGGCCTGCATATACTGTCCTACGGCCTTGCGCCTGCAGTCCGAGAAACTGAAGCAGTTCCCGGCCGGCGTACTGGTGAAGCGGACGAAATCCGCCGAAGCCAGGAAGTCACCGTATCCGTCGGGCTTCGGCTCTCGGGACAATGCGGGCAAAGCCGTCTCGACGGCTGCCTCCAGCATGACCTGGAACGAGGACCCGTAGCCCCAATAGTTATATCCTTCGGCATAGCCTCCTCCGGAATAGCCCTTATATGCCAGTTTATTGGATTCCAGGGACTTGGCCAGCATCTCAGAACAGAACTCCGGAGCCTCCTCCCAAACGGCGAGAGCCCCGTAAACCATACCGGCGTTACAGACGGAGTTCCAGTTGATCTCACTGGTATAGAACCATGCGGCGCCCTCATCCAGAGCGGCGTTCAGCCCCTTGTCCAGGATGGCTCCGGCTACCTTCTCCCGCTCCGCAGGAGTCATCTCGCCATACAGCCAGTCATATCCTATGGCCACGGCCATCGTCATCTCTCCCACATCCAGGAAATGGGAAGGATTCCAGTCGGAGAACCCGCTGACTGCGAGCATCTCCTCCACCGCCCTGCGGGCATATGCCTCTCCGCCGTGGACACGATACGTCCACGACAGCCAGAATATGCGCTTCGAAGCCTCGCGCGAGGTATGCAGCAGGCGCCTGCCTGTCATCACCCTCTCCACCGGAGGGATGTCGAGGACGGCGTCGCTGAAAGCGAGGATGACGCTGTCGGGCCTGGCGAGCGGGCTGCCGGCGCCGATGCGCGGCTCCTCCCCTGCCGGAAGCAGGAGCCGCGGATGCGCGCCAAGTCCCGGAATATCAGCGCCCAGAGCGCAGAACGCCAGGAAAACGGCGATGGCTGACAAGAAGAGTCGTCTCATATTTACAAAGATACTAATTCTTAAAAAAATATCGGAAGGGGACATTTTTTCTTGAAAAAGTTTGCAGAATCCCAAAAGTTCACTACCTTTGCATTGTAATTAAAACGTTACAATTCAGAACACACTCTACTCTTGCAAAAGAGATCTAACCAACAATAATTAACCTTTTTCAGAGGTAAATACACTACTAACTAACCGATTAATCCCGCAGTGATGCGGGATTAATTCGTTATATGGCCCCTATCCTTCGACCGGCGGTAGAAGGATGTGAAGGTATGGAACTATTTCTTTTCGACGAGTTCGATCTCGTAGAGACGCTTCCAGTACTTTCCGGTGAGGTAGATCTTGCCGGAAGCCGGATCGAGAGCTATGCCGTTGAGGACGTCGGTGCGGCGGTCGCGCAGCTGCTCAGGCAACAGGCCGGTGCAGTCGACCGTGGCCTCGACGACTCCCGTGGAAGGATTGATGATGACGATGAGGTCGGTGGTATAGACGTTGGCCCAGACCTTGCCGTCGATGTACTCCAGCTCGTTGAGATAGCGGATCGGCCGGCCGTCGAGCTTGACGTCCACGGCCTTCTGGAGCTTGTACTCCCCGTCCAGGAAATACAGGCGCGAACTGCCGTCGGAGGCGATCAGCTGCTTGCCGTCGGTAGTGAGGCCCCAGCCTTCACGGGGATAGGAATAGGTGGACTTGTATTCGAGGGTCTTCGCATCGTAGATGAACGCGACCTTGCTCTCCCAGGTAAGGATATAGAGATTGTCGCCCAGCACAACTGATCCCTCGACGAAATACTTGCGGTTGAAGTCGAGCTTCTCGAGGGCCTTGCCGGTGGCGAGCTCGACCTTGCGGAAGGTCGAAGAGCCATATTGTCCGGTGCTCTCGTACAGGTCACCGTTATGGAAGAACAGACCCTGGGTATAGGACCCCGTGTCGTGGGGATACTCCTTCACGACCTTGACCTTGTACTCCTTGACCTTGGCCTCGCAGCCGCTGCACAGCAGCACGGCGATCAGGAGTGAGAGCAGCATGAACGACTTTCTCATAGCAATCATAAAAAAAGGCGGAGCCGTAAGCCGGTTTCTGTTTTTGAATCTGCCATTTATCTTCGCAACCTACCCCCCGGCATCGGGCGGGCCGCCCTCGTCTGCCGGTATATTTGGTCTTGCAGGCCCCGGTGCCGTACCCGGCGCGCATCGCTGCACGCCGTCGTGAGCTCTTGCCTCGCGTTTTCACCCTTGCCGTCTTCCGTCAGAGGCAAAGCCTCTCAGCGAAGGCGGCGGTTGTTTTCTGTTACGGCCGGCGTAAGATCGCTCCCACCTGCGCTTTCCGCAGCGGGGTGCCCTGTCCTGTCCGGACTTTCCTCAGCATAAGCCGCGGCAGATCGCTCCACCTTTCTGACTGCAAAGATACGAAAGAATTGAAAAATCCCTTTCAAAACACTAACTTTGTGGCCTCTTCCGTAAAGAAGCCTAAGCCTTAACCAGATCGTATGTCAAGGACAGTAACCATAATAGGACTCGGAGTGATGGGATCCGCACTCGTATTCCCCCTTTCGGAGAACGGCGTTTCCCTCAAGGTCGTCGGCACCCCTTATGACAGGGATGTCATCGACGAATGCATCCGCACCGGCCGGAATCCCAAACTCACCCGTCCCTTCCCCGCCGGCATATCATACTATCAGTTCGAAGATTGGCGGAAAGCCGTTCCCGGCTCCGACTTCGTAATTGGAGGCATCTCTTCCTACGGTGCGGAGTGGTTCCTCGAGGAGGTACTCAAGTTCATCCCCGTCGAGATTCCCGTCATCACTGTTGTCAAAGGCTTGAGAGTCAATGAAGACGGATCCCTCTCCACCTGGCCGCAGTACTGGGAGAGGCAACTTTCCGCAGAAGGCATCGACAGGAAGGTCTATATGCTCGGAGGCCCCGGCATAGCGCAGGACATCATCGACGGCGAGCACACCGCCACGACCGTCAGCGGCGAAGACGCCGATGTGCTCAGGATGATGAAGGAATGCCTGCAGACCGGTTTCCTGCACGTATCTATGACACATGACGTCACCGGCCTCGAGTATGCGGTTGCCATCAAGAACGCCTACGCCCTCGGCCCGGCGATCGCCATCGGCCTCGGCCGCAGGGAGGATCCCGACAAGCCCGCAAGCGTGAACGCGCAGGCCGCCGTCTTCTTCCAGGCGGCCCGCGAGATGCGCAGGATCCTGCGCACCGTCAAGGCCGAGACCGACTGCATCTCGATGGGTCTCGGCGACCTCTTCGTGACCGTGGAAGGCGGCCGCACCAGGGCCTTCGGCATACTACTGGGCGAAGGATATTCCCGCGAGGAAGCCCAGCTCAAGCTCAAAGGCATCACGCTCGAGTCCATCAGCGCCGTCAAGAGCCTGTACGAGGGCATATCCGTACTTGCGGAGAAAGGCGTGGAGACTCCGAACGGCAAAGTCGACATGAAGGAGTTCCCCCTCATACACCATCTCTACCAGGTACTCTTCGAGGGCAAGGACGCCGACCTTCCCTGGGAGGAATTCGCCTTCGACACCATCTAGGCAGTACTCACCTCTCAGCAAATGAAACGCTTGAAAGCCAACATCCTGCTGCTCGGACTAGCCGCCCTTGCGGCAGCATGCGGCAGTCCCGTGCGGGAAGGCCGCGGATATGTAGGGACCGTCCGAGTCGAAGCGGCCGATACCGATGAAGAGGTCATCCGCAAGGCAGCCAGTCTCGTTCCCACACGGCGCCAGCTGGATGCGATGGAAAACGGCTTCATAGGCTTCCTGCATTTCGGACCCAACACCTTTACCGGGCGCGAATGGGGCACGGGCTTCGAGGACCCGGCGGTCTTCGACCTGAAAGAGCTCCACACGGACGAGTGGTGCCGCGAGATGAAGGCGGCGGGTATGAAGATGGTCATCCTCACCGTCAAGCATCACGACGGATTCTGCCTCTGGCAGACAAGATACACGACGCACGGCATCATGTCCACGGGCTACAAGGACGGCAAGGGCGACATCCTGCGCGAGCTCTCCGAGTCCTGCCGCGAATACGGACTAAAACTGGGCATCTACCTCTCCCCCGCCGACCTCTACCAGATCGAGTCGCCCGACGGCCTCTACGGCAACCTCAGCGCCAAGACCCCTCGCACCATCCCCCGCCCCGTGGAAGGACGTCCGTTCGCGAACAAGACTACGTTCACTTTCACGGTGGACGACTACAATGAATACTACCTCAACCAGTTGTTCGAACTGCTGACGGAGTACGGTCCCATATCGGAGGTTTGGCTGGACGGAGCGCACCCTAAGCGCAAGGGCGGACAGACCTATGACTATACCGCCTGGCGCGAGGTCATCCGCACCCTGGCACCCGATGCGGCAGTCTTCGGCCGCGAGGACATCCGCTGGTGCGGCAACGAAGCCGGCGACACGCGCGAAGCCGAATTCAACGTAGTGACCTTCGACGAGGACCCTGCCGTCATGACTTCTTTCGAGGACATGCTCGGAGAGCTCGGCACACGAGAGGTCTATCTTTCCCACGACAGGCCGTTCTACCTGCATTACCTCCCTTCTGAGACTGACACTTCCATCCGCGACGGATGGTTCTTCAGGAACGACGACGAACAGAGGGTCCGGACAGCGGACGAAGTGTTCGACATTTACGAGAGGGCCGCAGGAGGCAATTCCATCCTCCTCCTGAACGTCCCTCCGAACCGTGACGGACGCTTCTCTGATCGCGACAAGGAAACGCTCCGCGGAGTCGGACGGCTCATCGAAGCGACCTATGGCGAAGGCAAGGATCTCCTCGCCGGCGCCAACGGCCCGGCACACGCCCTTGACGGGAACATGGCCACCTGGGCCAAGGCGGACGGACTGACAGTCCGCACACGCAAGCCCGTTACCGTCAACCGCATCGTCCTCCGGGAGCCGGTGGGCGCCATAGGAGAAAGGATAGAATCCCTCTACGTCGATGCCAAGGTGGACGGGCAATGGAAAGAGATCGTCACCGGGACCAACGTCGGCTTCCGGCGCATCCTGCGTTTCTCCGACGTCACCACCGACGCCATACGCATCAGGATAACGTCCTCAAGGGACAAAGCCGTGCTTAGCGCCGTGGAAGCCTATCACTGCGAAATGCCTTGAAAGTGCGGGGCTTCGGCAAGATTACTTTTTCCGTGTGTTGATTGACAAACACACGGTTTTTTTATATATTTGTGACTACTAAAACCGAACTATAATGACCGAGGACGCTTCAATGACAATCGACCTTGAGAAGGTCGTCGAATCCAAGGCCGGAAAGGGCCGGGTCCCCAGATTCCTCATCAACTGGGGTAAGAAGTTCATCCACCAAGACTACATAAACGGATACCTTTCAAAGGGTTATACCGGAGTGGACTTCTGCGAGGGCACGATCCGCTACCTCGGTGTCAATATCAAAGTCGAAGGTATGGAACACCTCGACGGCTTTCCGGAGGGCACCCGTTTCACCATTGTGTCCAACCATCCACTGGGCGGCATCGACGGCGTCACTCTCGGAATGGTATTCGGCCGCCGTTTCGACGGAAAGATCAAGTATCTGGTCAACGACATCCTTATGAACATCAAGGGCCTGGCCCCCATGTGCGTTCCCGTGAACGTCATCGGCGGGCAATCCCGCGACCTCCCCTCCCTCATCGACGCGGCGTTCAATTCCGAGAACCACATAATAATGTTCCCGGGCAAGACCTGCTCGCGAAAGATAGACGGGAAGATCCAGGACCTGCCCTGGGGCAAGGCTTTCATAAACAAAAGCGTCCAGACCGGCCGCTACGTCGTACCGGTCCATTTCATCGGCCAGAACTCCAAGCGCTTCTACCGGGTGGCCAACCTCAACAAGAAGCTCGGCATCAAGTTCAACTTCGCCATGCTGTTCCTTCCGGACGAAATGTACAAGGCCAGGAACAGCACCTTCACAGTAAAGGTGGGAGAGCCCATCGCCCCCGCCACATTCGGCAAGGAGAAGAGCGCCCAGGAGTGGGCGCGGTGGGTAAGGGAAAAAGTCTATAGCATTTAATACATGACAACAACCATGGAACCTATCATGGAACCTATCATCGAGCCCGTGGACATCGAGCTGGTCAAGGCTGAACTCACTCCGGAAAAGAAGCTCCGGGACACCAACAAGGGTGGAAACGAAATCTATGTAATCGACTGGAAAGACTCCCCCAACACTCTGCGCGAGATCGGGCGCCTGAGAGAGATCACTTTCCGGGCATCCGGAGGCGGCACCGGGAAGGCCGTGGACATCGACGAGTTCGACCTTATGGACAACCCCTGCAAGCAACTCATTGTCTGGGACCCGGACGCCGAGACCATCCTCGGCGGATACCGTTTCATACTCGGGCCGGACATTACCTTTATGGAGAACGGACAGCCCCGTCTGGCCACTTCCCATCTGTTCCATTTCTCGGACAAATTCCTTAAGGATTACCTCCCGCACGTCATCGAGCTCGGACGTTCGTTCGTGACGCCCGAATACCAGAGTTCCAAGGCAGGAGCCAAGGCACTTTTCGCCCTGGACAATCTCTGGGACGGCCTGACCACTCTGATGATCCTGCACCCTCATATGACCTATTTCTTCGGCAAGATGACCATGTATCCCGCGTACGACCGTTGCGGACGCGACCTCATCCTTCATTTCCTTGCCAAGCATTTCCCTGACAACGAGGGGCTTATGCATCCGTACAATCCTATTGAAATCGAGCACGACCCGAGGATGATGGACCTCATCCTCAAGTCGGACGACTTCAAGGAGGACTACAAACTCCTCAAGGAAGCCATCCATTCGCTCGGCACCACCATCCCTCCACTGGTGAATGCCTACATGAATACTTCACCAGAGTTGAAGTTCTTCGGCACGTCCATCAACGACGAGTTCGGTTACGTCGAGGATACCGGCATCCTCGTGGGTTTCGACGAGATGTACCACGAGAAACGCGCCCGTCACGTCGAATCGTACATCCGACAGAAAATCGCCCAGATCCGGGCACGTTTCCCGCATCTGAGCGAAAAGAATCTCGAAAAGGTCACTTCCCGCTGGGAGAGCAAGCGGAAAAAGGCCCAGGAAAAAGTCAAGGAGAAGATCAGTCAGAAGAAGTAGCGGATCCGCCCTTCTTTTCAAGGATACGCTTGCGCAGGCCCTTGCTGAGCGACAGGGGCTGGGTGGCGTCGGATGAATCCAGCCACTCCAGCGCCAGGTCGTACTGGCCTAGCATGAAGCAGCCGAGAGCGACGTTGTAGCGGGCGCAGCTCGACTGAGTAGGATTCTTGGACTTGGCGAAGTCCATCCATATCGTGATGGCCTCGTCCCATTTCATGTCGTCGGCAAGAAGGACCGCGTCTATCCATTTGCTGTTCAGTCCGTCGAAATAAAGCACGGTGAACTGGTCATCCTCCCACTGGCTGACAATGGGCTTGAGCAAGGCGTTGCCCATGCTCATAGCACGGCTGGCATCCGTCAGCGTCGAAGTGCTCGACGAGCAGCTGACAGTGACCACTCCGTCTTCCTCCCCCGCCATCGAGTCGTAGATATAGAGTTTGCTGGAGACCGGCAGGCTGCGGCCCGTGGTGCTCTCTCCGGCGACAGGAGTGTCCAGGATCATCACGACGTCGCTGTCGAGCAGCATGATGTACTGCGACAGAGTATCCCTGGATGTGTAATCGCCCTTGGCATCCTTGGTGAGGTTATACACTTTGACCGCCTCCTTGCCGTCGAAGTACTCGGACTCCAGGCCGTAAGCGAGGGCGTCGGCAGCGCGGTTGTTGAAGAGGGAGTCGCGTCCGTCGGGCGACTCGAGGTACACGACGGACAGGCTCTTTCCGGACAGGTCGAGTCCGGACTCCGAAGGCTTGCGCGACTGCAGCTGCATCACGTATGCGGAAGGGGCGCAAGACACCATGACGGCACCGAGAAGCACCGCCACCGGAAGGCTGAAGGATGATAATCTTTTCATATCACAATCATTCGACTATTTCTGCTATCAGGTCGTACTCGTCCGCCCCGATGATACGGACGTCCACGAAGCTGCCGACGAGGGACCCGGAGGGATACCTTACAAGAATCTCGCCATCGACGTCGGGGCTCTCATAGCGGCTGCGGCATACGAGGATGCCGTCCACCCAATCATCGACAAGCACGCGCTCGACGCTTCCGACACGTGAGCGGTTGAAGTCCAGCGAGATTTCCTTCTGGAGGGACATGAGCGCGTCGAGACGCGCCTGCTTGACCTCCGCGGGGACGGAGTCCTCGAAGTGCTCGGCGCCGTATGTCCCCTCCTCCTCGGAATAGGTGAAGGCGCCCAGGCGCTCGAAACGCGCTTCGCGGACGAAGTCCAGAAGCTCGGCGAAATCCTCTTCCGTCTCGCCGGGATGGCCTACGATCATGGTGGTGCGGAGCACGACGCCTGGGACCCTCTCCCGCATCCTGCGGATGAGTTCCCGCGTCCAGGCTCCGTCCACGTGACGGTGCATCATATCAAGCATCCTGTCGGAGACATGCTGGAGAGGTATGTCGAGATAGGGGCACACCTTGGGGTTGTGCGCCATCTCCTCCAGGACGTCCTCGGGAAAATCCGCCGGATATGAATAGTGTATGCGGAGCCATTCGATGCCGTCCACGGCCGAGAGCCTGCGAAGCAGCTCCGCGAGGGCGCGGCGGCGGTACAGGTCCAGCCCGTAATAGGTAGTGTCCTGGGCTATGATGACAAGCTCCCTGACGCCCTGGGCCGCCAGGCGGCGGGCTTCCTCGACGAGGTCCTCCATAGGGACCGAGCGATGCGCTCCGCGGATGAAGGGGATGGCACAGTAAGAGCACCGGCGGTCGCAGCCTTCCGATATCTTCAGGAAGGCGTAGGACCTTACCTTGCCGGTAAGGTAACGGTCGTTGGAAGCGGCGGCGGAAGGCTCCACGCCGAGCGCCCGTATCACGGGCGACAGGTCGCGGGCGCCGAACCATGCATCCACCTCGGGGATGAGTCCCGGGAGCTCGGCCGCATATCTCTGCGAGAGGCAGCCGAATACCATCAGGCGGCCGACGTGGCCGGATTGTTTGCGTTTGGCAGCTTCAAGGATGGCCTGGATGGACTCTTCCTTTGCGTCGCCGATGAAACCGCAGGTATTGAGGAGCAGGACGTCGACATCCTCCTCAACGCCTTCGGGGACTATTTCATAGTGCCTGCCGACCTGCGCGAGGAGATGCTCGGTGTCCACTGTATTCTTGGAGCATCCGAGCGTGACGACCTGGAGCTTCCTAGTCATTGGCAGGATCCTGGGAAGGCTCCTCGGCGGCCTCATCCTCTTCCTCCTCGACGAACTCGAGGGAGGCGTTGGCCTTGAGGTCGTTGTACCACTCGACTACCTTCTTCATGTGCGAGACATAGAAGCGGTCCTCGTCATAGTCGGGCACAGCCTTGGCGAAGAGAGCCTTGAGCTCGTCGGCGGAGGACTTGGAGCCGGGGGCGTCGGCCTCTCCGAGGGCCTCGTGAAGGGCTCCGAAGACATCCTTGAGCTTGAGCTCGCCTTCGGAAGTGAAGATGGCGATGTCGGCGAGGGTGGTGATGCGGCTGCGGATGTCGAAGACGGTGCGCTTGCCGTCGGCGAGAGACTCGGCGATGACGCCGTTGCGTGCCTGGGCTATATATCGGTACAGGCCGTGATGGCCGGAAACTGAAAGGATTTTCGTAAGATCGGTTTTCATTGCTATTTCATTTATGTTTTGACAGTGCAAATATACTAATTTTTCCAGCGTACTGTCCGCACTGGCGGTCAGTTCTTCGAGAGTGCCGCAGTTCTCAATGACGGCGTCGGCCGCCGCGGGATCGAAATGCTGGGCGCGGATGCGGGCGAGCGCGGCCTCGCGCGAGGCCCCGTCGCGACGGCATGCCCGCTCCAGGCGGACATCCTCGGGAGCGTCGACCAGCACGACGGCATCGAAGACGCCTTCGAAAAGCGGGAGGCCGGCGGCAATCGCCGACTCCATGACGACAGCCGGCGCATCCTGGACGTCGCGCCAGCTGAGAAAGTCCCTCAGGACTTCGGGATGGATGAGGGCTTCCAGGCGGCGGAGCGCGCCCGGGTCGGCGAACACCGCTGCGGCCAGCGCCTTGCGGTCCAAGCGCCCGGAGGCATCGAGCATCCCGCCGCCGAGGTCGGCGTCGATGCGCGCCGCCAGGCCGGGGACCTCGTCATAGAGGCCCTTGGCCCTGCTGTCAGAGTCATATACGGGGATGCCGCGGGAAGCGAAATGCCGGCAGACTTCGGACTTGCCGCTCCCGATGCCGCCGGTGACCAGGATGGTTCTCATCGCAGGATGTTTTCGATGCACTCCAGGACCCCGGGCTCGACGACATAGTCGATCACGCTTGCCGGAAGGCCGCTGTCACGGGGCACGCAGCGCCCGTTGATGGAATGTGAGAAATCATTGTAGTCCACGAAGAAAGAGATGTTCTCCGTGGGATCCGATGCCAGCGGGAAGACGCAGCGGAACACGACTTCCACGACGGAAGGATAGACTGTGAGGTCCCTGCCCGCAGGGACGTTGCGCGTACCGACCTTGACCTCGCGCCGCACCTCGACGTAACGGGTGACGTCAAGGGCGTAGCTTACTTCCTGGTCGGACAGGCGTATGCCTCCCTTGGGGACTTCCAGGCGCGCCATTCCGTGGGCGCCGGACGACAGGTTCTGCAAGGTGATGGTCTCGGTGACGATACGGTCGATGTTCTGCAGGTGAAGGGGCTCGCCATAGACGATCACCGAATCGGGAACGATCTTCATGGGCCCGAGAGCCATGTACTGGGGCTTGAAGCTGACCACGCTCACGGCCTGGACCGGAACGGTCTTGTGATTCTCCTCAGGGAAACGGAATTGCACACGGGAGGAAACGAAGGACTCCAGCTGGACGTTGTCGCCGAATATCTCGCTGAAATACCCGCTGAGCTCGTTGCTGGAGATGGAATACATGTCACCCTCGTCGTGGTGCAGGTCGTCCGGGGAGAAGTAAACGTACAACTGGCCGCGGCGCGACATGCGGTTCTTCCTGAGGAGGCGGTAACCCGTCGTGCGGCACCTGGCCACCACGGGGCTGGTGTTGGACGACTCGGCCTGATGGCCTTCGATGTTGCTCCTGGCGATGACCGGGACGCTGACGACCGAAGAGTACTGAAGCGAGAGATTGTGGGAGATCCAGATGCTGAATGCCAAAAGGAGGGACAGCAGAAAAACTGCCAGGTCCCTCCCGTTGACGTTGAACTTCCGTAAAAGCCTATGGAACGCGTCCTTCAGCATCGAAAGAGCCTTCCTACTGGGCGGTGTAGTCCCTGATGATGGAATTCTTGTCCATCCTGAGCTTGACGTCTCCGTCGACCTTGATGAGGACGGTCTTGTCGGTGACCTCGTCGACGATGCCGAAGATACCTCCGGTGGTGACGACCTTGTCACCCTTCTTGAGACCTGCGCGGAAAGCCTCGAGCTCCTTCTGCTGCTTGCGCTGGGGTCTGATCATGAACAGGTACATGACGCCGAAGAGGAGAAGTATCATTACCCAGAATCCGGCCTGTCCGCCGGCGGCGGGCTGGGCAGCCTGGGCCTGAAGGGGGATGAAAAGCATGTTCATAACGATTGTGGTTTATTTGTACAAATATAAACTTAAAACTTCTAAAAGTCAAGACTACAGCAGGCCGCGGCCGGACTTGACGATCTCCCCGTCCGCCAGCATCTGCTGGATGATGCCGTCGAGGATGCCGTTGACGAACGAACGGCTCTTGGGAGTGCTGTAATACTTGGAGATATCGACATATTCGTTGATGGTGACCTTGACCGGGATCTCGGGGAAGGCCTTGGCCTCGGCGAGACCGCAAACGATCAGTACGATATCGACGGTGAAAAGCCTGTCCTTGTCCCACTTGGGAACGGCGGCGGCGATCTTCTCGAAGAAGCCGTCATATCCCCTGTACGCGGCGCGAAGGAGCTCCGTCACGAAGACCTTGTCGCTGTCGAGGCCCTCGCGGCCGGCCATCTCGCTCTGATAGAGAGGAGGAAGCGACCAGCGCTCGCCCGCGGCAAGTCCGTCGAGCGTCCTGCAGCAGCAGGTCAGCGCATAGGCGAGGTCGTCTATCCAATAGATGGAGAGGTCCTCGAGGATGTCCTCGAGGTCGGCATTGTCCACGAATTCCTCCTCGAATATCCTGATGAAGAGCTTCACGTCCTCGGCGAGGGAGCGGCCGGGAGCGGACATGTACCTGGAGAAGTACTGCTTGCCGCAGATGCTGTCGTAGAGCTTGCGGAGGAGCACGTCATACTGCTCCCAGGACAGTTTCTCACGGGTTATGGCTTTCTGGAAATCGGGGTCCTCCGACAGAAGGCGCGCGAGGGCGTTCTCCGCGAACTTGAGATTGGGATGCTTTTCCTCTTCGGTGGGATTGAACTTGGAACGGGCGGCCTCGATGCGGGCCCTCGCCTCCTCGGTAATGGCCGGGATGATGGCGAGCATAAAGAGGTACAGGCTGCGGGTGGCCCTGCAGGAGATCTCGAGCTGGGCCTGGGCCTCCTTGAGAGTCATCGAAGGGTTCTCCGCATAGCCGTAGAGCACCTTGAAGACCTTTATCCTGAGAATTCTTCTGTTCAGCATACTATTTCAAACAATTCGCATAAATTTCTGCAAAGATAACACGAGAATCGGGAAAAAGTTATATTTTTGCGTAGAAAAGCATTAAAATCAAGACCATGTACAGAGACGATTTCGACAGGATGGGTGACCGGGAGCGCAGCGGCGAGGATGTATTCTCCAAGCCGGTCAGGGCAGGAAAGCGCACCTATTTCTTCGATGTGAAGGCCACGAAGGGCAACAACGACTTCTATCTGACCATTACAGAGAGCAAGCGCAAGCAGGAGCGTGACGGGTCTTTCACTTTCGACAAGCACAAGATATTCCTCTACAAGGAGGATTTCGACAAGTTCCAGGAAGGCCTCGCCGAAGTCATCGGATACATCAAGCAGAACTGCCTCTCCGAATCCCCTTCTCCCCGCGCCGGGGAGGGCGACGTCGATTTCGACGAGCTTTAGTACCATATCACGCCGGCCTGTGCACAAGCCGGCTTTTTTTACCCCTAAAACGAATAACCATGGACCCCAGAGTTGAAAAGATCAATGCCGCAGCCGCGTTCGTACGCGAGCAGCTGGGAGGCCGCGCCCCCGTGGCCGGCATCGTCCTCGGCAGCGGGCTCGGCAAGCTCGCCGACCGCATAGAGAATCCCGTCGTCATCCCCTACCGGACCATCCCGGGCTTCCCGGTATCGACGGCCATCGGACACAAAGGCAACTTCATCGCTGGCGATTTCGGAGGAAAGTTCGTCATCGCCATGCAGGGACGCTTCCACTATTACGAAGGCTATCCCATGGAACTGGTCACGCTTCCCGTCAGGGTCATGAAAGTCCTCGGCATCGAATACCTTTTTGTTTCCAATGCCGCGGGCGGATGCAACCCCGACTTCGAGGTCGGAGACCTGATGATCATCAAAGACCACATCAGCCTCTTCCCCAACCCACTCATCGGACCCAACTTCGAGGATTTCGGTCCCCGCTTCCCCGACATGACCTGCGCATACGACCTCGAGCTTATCGACAGGGCGC
>CAMJHW010000020.1 GCA_946405645.1 uncultured Bacteroidales bacterium | reverse complement strand
ATTACTGCATCGTAGTGGACAACTACATCAAGTCGGGCAAGAAGACTTCCGAGCCTTTCGACGGGAGCTGGAGCGAGCGTGCCTTCATCGGCATGGCCGAGACCACATCTCCCGAGACTGGCAACTGGACTGATTACGGATTCGTGACATGCTCCTCTTCCGACAAGGGAAAGGACGGATGGGCCCGTGCGGCCGCCAACAGTTGGAACGACGCATATTTCTATTACAATGCCATAGACCCTACGTATATAGTCGCCGAAGGTAAGCATTATCTGATCCACGGCTCCTGGCACAGCGGGTTCGCTCTTCTGGAGCTCGACCCTGCCACAGGCATGCCTGTCAAGGATCTTGGCGATCCGTGGGCCGACAGCGCCACGGATCTGACCAAGCGTTTCGGCGTGCGCATAGGCGCCAGGAACACTTCGCGCTGGCAGGGGAGCGAGGCCCCCGAGATCATCTTCAAAGACGGATACTTCTATCTGTTCATGGCCTACGACGGTCTGGATGTTCCCTACAACACACGCGTTGTCCGCAGCTCCAAGATTGAAGGACCTTATACCGACATCACCGGGCGCAACTTCACGAACGCCCGTGGTGACTGTTTCCCTATCGTTACCCATCCCTACAAGTTCTCCAAGGGCTTCGGTTGGGTAGGCATCTCGCATTGTGCTGTGTTCCAGCAGGATGGTACCGGCGACTGGTTCTACGCTTCGCAGGCGCGTCTGCCGGAGACTGCCGGCGGCAATGCGCCGAACGCCGTGATGATGGGCCACGTACGAAGGATAGCTTGGTGCCCTTCTTCTGCCGATGCGCTTGACGATCTTTGGCCGATTGCGCTCCCCGAGCGCTATGCTGGCCTGTCGGACAAGTCTCCCGTCACCGCCGAGGAGATCGCCGGTACCTGGGAGCATATCGACCTCAAGTACGATTACGGCAAGCAGGACGTCGCCTCCAACCTGGTGTTGAAGGCTGACGGCACGATGTCCGGAGCCCTTTCTGGTTCCTGGACATTCGATGCCGAAAAGCAGTATCTTACTCTGAAAACCGCTTCCAAGACCGTAGTGGTCGTCGTCGCCCGCGAGGCCGACTGGGAGGCTTCGCCCCGCGTCGCCACCATCGTCTACGCCGGCACCGAGAAGTCCCTCAACGCCACCTGGTGGGGCAAGCGTGTCTCCGACTAGGTTGAGTGCGTGATTTGTAAAGTATTGATTGAGAACTGATTAAATGAAATCTCCCTGCTGCTTTCCGGCAGGGAGATTTCTTTTATGTTGTTGCCAGTGAGGCAATTACAAATCACGGGGTAAATGACTATACGGGCGATGTCAGTCGAAGGAGCATGGGAGGGTGAGGAGCTGGTACATCAGGGTGCGGGCGAGGCGGTCGTGACCGGCTTCGTTCGGGTGAAGGCGGTCATTCTCTGCATCTTTGAAGTAGAGTGCCTGATCGTCCGACAAAGGATAGAGTCCTGACAGAGCGTTCCAGTCGATGACCGGGACGCTCCATATGTTGCCGGCTTGTTTGACGGATTCGACGTATGCGTCGATATACTCTCCGCATTGGTTGGTATAGTCCTCGGTCGGCTGCCAGTTGGAGTCGTTGGCGTAGAAACCGGCGCGGTGGAGGGGAGTGAGCAGAACGATCTGCTTGGTCGGATACAGCTCCTTGAGCCTCTTGAGAGCGATGTTTATGCGGCCGCGGTAGGTCGCAGCATCCTCAGAAGGATACCTGTGAAGCCTGTCCACCGGATGCTTGGGTTCGTGAATGCCGGCCACTACTATCTCCGGCTTCTCGATATACCATTCTCCGATAGGAACTCCGGCATTGTAGTCGTTGGTGCCGATGAAAACGATGATTGCATCGACGTCGTCTCCGTGCTCGACGGCCAGCTGCTCAGCCTGGCGCGGGATGTCGTTCCACTGGCGACCGCTTATACCATACACATAGGGAGTAATACCGAGCCACTGCTCGAGGTATCCCCAGTATTTTGTCTTCGAAGCATTGTTGTTGGGGTCGGTGATTGAATCTCCAAGGTAGGCTACTTTCTTCCCTGCCCACGGGTGGGCGATGTACTGCTGGGCGAATCCCGGAACGGCCAGGGCCAGAGCGGCGATTATGGTTATTATCCTTTTCATTGCTATGCGGTTTATGCAAAAATAGCAATAATCCTTCGGAAAGGGAGTGCGAGATGCGTTCCTGTCCGGAAAATGCATATATTTGTGACAACAATTCAATTGCATTATGGGTCAACTCAAGGAGATTTATCTGGCGGGAGGGTGCTTCTGGGGCACCGAGCATTACTTCAAGCAGGTCCGCGGCGTCGTGGAGACTGAAGTGGGATTCGCCAACGGGCATTTGGACAATCCTTCGTACAAGCAGGTGAAGGCAGGAGATACCGGCTTTGCCGAGACCGTACATATCAAATACGATTCCGACGAGGTGAACCTTGAGCTGTTGCTTGACTTGTATTTCAAATCCATTGACCCGCTGAGCCTGAACAAGCAGGGTGAAGATGAGGGGACGCAATACCGTACCGGTATCTATTATACCGATCCTTCGGATCTGCCGGTGATCGACAAGGTGTATTTCGCTGCCGAGCAGGCTGCCGGCCAGCCTCTGGCCGTCGAGAAGCTGCCGTTGAAGAACTTCTTTACTGCAGAGGAGTACCACCAGGACTACCTCGACAAGAATCCCACAGGCTACTGCCATCTACCGGCTGCCCTCTTCGAGTTCGCCCGCAAAGCCAACGGCCCGCGGAAACAATAAGCAGGTTCCGAGCTCCTTGCCGGCTTTTGGGATTATGCTTTAAGAACGATCTTCCTCTTTCATCTTCTGAAGAAGAAATAGTACGCTGCCCATTTCATCGGAATGTCGTCGGCATGGCCGATCACACGGAAGGATGCGTCTTGGATGATACCGTCCTTCTTGACATGGCCGATTACCCGGAAACTTGAGTCCTGCACCGTCCCGTCACTTTTGATATGCCCGATGACACGGAATGAACTGTCCTGGACCGTGCCGTCGTTTTTCAGATATCCGACGACCCGGAAGGAAGAGTCCTGTATCGTTCCGTCTGACTTGAAGTATCCTGTGACCTTGAACGAACTGTCCTGGATCGTCCCGTCGGACTTGATGAACGCAATGGTGCTGAATCCGGAATCGGTTATGCGCTGCGCATACGCTCCTCCGGTTCCGAGCGCGCAAATGCAGAGAAGTATAGTAAGTAATCTTTTCCCCATTTTGGTGCTGTTTCGACCATAAATATAGTCATTATTTCTAATGAACTGCGGAAGGTCTGTTTTCTTTTGCGAGACCTTCCTCGGTAATATGCCCTTCTAAGCTGATGAGGTGGCTTTCCACTGCGGAAGGTCTCAACACTTTTTGCAGACCTTCCGCAGTCCCGCTATGATATGCGGGTGAGATGATGGTAGAGGTACGGAGGACGGGTGCGGGTGAGGTGACGGCCGATGCGCTATGATATGCGGGTGAGGGTGAGGCGATGGTCGATGCAGGAGGGGAGTTCGGACTCGTAGTGGGTGACCATCACCAAGGTCTTTCGTGGTGAGTGCGGCTGAGACTGGACAGCGCAGGGGAGGGACGAGGAGCCCCGCATGAAGGCGTCGATGACGGATTTGACGAGGAGACAGCGGCGCTGGTCGAGCCCGTGCATGGGCTCGTCAAGGATCAGGAGGTCCGGATCCTTGACGAAGGCGCGGGCGAGCAGGCACAGCCGCTGCTCGCCGCTCGAGAGCCGCAGGTACGGCCTGTCGGCGAGTCCGCCGATACCGAATACTCCCATCCATCGGCGACAGGTTTCCAACTGCTCGTCCGTTGCGTGCATGAACAGTCCGACGGTGTCGAACAACCCGCTGGCGACGATGTCCAGTGCGGGCAGATTCTTGAGGTATGCTCTGTGCATCTCCGGACTTACGTATCCGATATGTTTCTTGATGTCCCAGATGCTTTCCCCCGTGCCGCGCCTGTGGCCGAACAGTTCGATGTTGCAGGCATAGCTTTGAGGATTGTCGGCGCAGATGAGGGACAGCAGGGTGGATTTGCCGCTGCCGTTTTCGCCGGTCAGGGCCCAGCACTCTCCTTCGTGGACCGTCCAGTTCAGGTCCTTGAGGATGACGCGGTTGCCGTACCGGATGGTGACATCAGTGAGGCGGATGATTTCGGCGCCGCTGCCGGAATCGGCGGCTGGGGAGTTTCCGGACGATTGATCCGTGGAACGGTCTGGTGATGCGAGCGAAGCGTAAAGCGGCGAAGACAGGAATTCCGCGACTGTCATTTTCGGAAGGACGTCCAGCCCTTCGACGGGGACAATATGCGTGATGAAGGACGGAAGGATGTCCAGACGTGGAAGCACCAGGATGATCATCAGCTTGAGGCTGCCGGCTAGCGTTCCGAGCAGGTCTGCCAGCTGTGCCCGCGTGGACGAGTCGAGTCCGATGAAAGGATTGTCCAGGATCAGTACGCGGGGCATGGCCAGGAGGGCGCGTGTCAGCTGGAACTTGCGCAGCTCGCCGCTGGACAGCGAAATGATATACTTGTCCAGCAGTTCCGTCAGGCCGAACATGCCGTAAAGGCGGTCGCGCAGGGCGACGCGCGCGTCGTGAAGGCTGGCGCGCGCCGCTTCGTCAAGGAAGCGGCCCGAGCCGGTCTCCGCCGCGGCGAACGCCCGCTCCAGCAGGGCTCCCGCGGTGGGCGTGTCGTCGTCGATGTCCTGTTGGTTCCAGCGTTTCTGAAGGTAATAGTTGTCGTCCGCGCCGTCGTAGGTGTCCCGGAAAGCGATGTACTTGATGTTCTCGGAGACCAGTCTGAGCGGAGAAGGGGAGAAGTCGTATTTCAAGGCGGTGCCCTGCACCGGCAGCACGCCGCTCAGCGTCTCGACGAGACGCGTCTTGCCGGCCGCGTTGTCTCCGACCACGGCGACATGCTCGCCGTCATAAAACGTGAGACTGAGCGGCCGCGCCATCCGGACGGCGGGATTGCCCGTCTGCCCTTCAACGATGTCTATGATCCTCTGTTTCGGCATGCCGGACAAAGATAAAAAAAATTTGGCCGGAAAAGGCAGACTTGTTATATTTGTATCCCGTTATGAAATACGGGTTTGACAGTCAAAAATATCTCAAGATCCAGTCCGAGCATATCAAGGAGCGCATCGCAAAGTTCGGTGACAAGCTCTATATGGAGTTCGGCGGCAAGCTTTTCGATGATTACCATGCCAGCAGAGTGCTGCCGGGGTTCGAACCCGACAGCAAGCTCAAGATGCTCTCGCAGCTCATAGACGACTGCGAGATCGTCATAGTCATCAGCGCGGTAGACATAGAGAAGAACAAGATCCGCAGTGACCTCGGCATTACCTATGACATGGATGTCCTGCGCCTGCGCGACGAGTTCATGAGTCGCGGATTCATGGTGAGTTCGGTGGTCATCACGCACTACAACGGCCAGTCCAGCGCCGACGCCTACCGTCAGCGTCTCGAGCGCATGGGCATCAAGGTCTATTACCATCACACCATCGAGGGCTATCCTTCCAATGTCGCCCTGATCGACTCCGAGGAAGGTTTCGGCAAGAACGACTATGTCGAGACCTCCCGCCCCCTCGTCGTCGTCACGGCTCCGGGCCCCGGCAGCGGCAAGATGGCAGTATGCCTCAGTCAGCTCTACCAGGAGCACAAACGCGGCATCAAGGCCGGTTATGCCAAGTTCGAGACCTTCCCGATCTGGAACCTCCCTCTCAAGCATCCCCTCAACCTTGCTTATGAGGCCGCCACGGCCGACCTGAACGACGTCAATATGATCGACCCGTTCCATCTCGAGGCTTACGGCAGCACCGCGGTCAACTATAACCGCGACATCGAGATCTTCCCCGTGCTGAACGCCCTCTTCGAAGGCATCTACGGCGAGAACCCCTACAAGTCTCCTACGGACATGGGCGTCAACATGATAGGCTACTGCCTCTCCGACGAGGACGCCTGTTGCGACGCCGCCCGTCACGAGATCATCCGCCGCTACTATACTGCGCTCGGCCAGCTTGCCGAAGGCGACTGCAACGACAATGAAGTCAACAAGATCGCCCTGGTGATGAAGCAGGCCAAGATCACGACCGACTACCGTCGCTGCACCGTAGCCGCCAAGGAACGCAAGGAAAAGTCCGGCGTCGCCTCGGCCGCCATGGAGCTCGAGGACGGCATGCTCATCACGGCCGAGACCAGTTCGCTGCTCGGCCCCAGCGCCGCCCTGCTGCTCAACGCCATCAAGCACCTGGCAGACATCGACCATCAGACCAAGCTCATACCCCAGAGCATGATCCAGCCCATCCAGAAGACCAAGGTGACCTACCTGCACGGCAAGAATCCCAGGCTTCATACGGACGAGGTGCTGGTCGCGCTCTCCGTTCTCAGTCCCAGTGACACCAACTGCCGCCGCGCACTTGCCTGCCTGCCTCAGCTCAGAGGCTGCCAGGTACACTCCACGGTCATGCTCAGCGAGGTCGACCGCAAGATCTTCAAGAAGCTTGGCGTCGGCCTGACCTGCGATCCCGTCAAGAAACAGTAGAGCCCGGTCATCCTGCCATGAAAGATTCTCCACAGGGCAGGACCCCCGCATGGCAGGTGTCCCTTCTGCCGTTCGCGCTGCTGGTCGTCCTGCTGTTCTTCGTCATCAAGCATTTCGGCTCCGGAGCGCTTGACGGCGGCAGCCAGGTCGCCCTTCTCATCTCCACGGGCGTTGCCCTCGCCATCGCCTTGCTCATCTACAGGATACCTTGGGCGACGGTCGAGAAGGCGATGTCGGAGAATATCCGTTCCATCGGTACGGCAGTCATCATCCTTCTGCTGATCGGGGCCATCTCCGGCAGCTGGATGGTAAGCGGCATCGTGCCGACCCTTATCTGTTATGGCCTCAATATACTGAGCCCCAAGATATTCCTTCTGGCTGTCTGTATCATCTGCGCGCTGGTGTCGGTCGTGACGGGCAGTTCCTGGACTACCATCGCCACCATTGGCGTGGCCTTTCTCGGCATCGGTGCCGCTATGGGCTATTCTTCGGCATGGACCGCGGGAGCCATCATATCCGGAGCTTATTTCGGAGACAAGATTTCACCTCTCTCCGACACGACTGTCCTGGCTTCGTCCGTGAGCGGAACCCCGCTCTTCAGCCATATACGCTATATGATGATCACGACCGTTCCGTCCTTCGTGATCGCATGTGTCATTTTTCTGATAATCAGTCTGGTACATGATCCCGGAGATACCATGCGCGCGGGGGAGTTCTCAGATGCTCTCCATGCATCGTTCAGGATCAGCCCGTGGCTCCTGCTGGTGCCGCTTGCCACGGGATGGCTGATTTATAAGCGCGTTCCGGCGATCATCACCCTGATGCTGGCGGCCCTTATGGCCGGCGTGGCCGCGCTCATCGCGCAGCCGGACACTGTCGCCGCCATCGGAGGGGAGGACTCTTTCGCCGGCAGTTTCAAAGGCCTGTTCATCACTTGGTACGGCGACACAGCCATCGATACAGGCAACGCTGTGCTGGACCCGCTTGTGGCCACCAGGGGCATCAACGGAATGCTCAGCACCGTGTTCCTGATCTTCTGTGCGGCCGCTTTCGGCGGAGCCATGACCGGAGCCGGGATGATACAGAGCATCACGCGGATGCTTACGCGCCGGATCTCCGGCCGTACGCCGCTCGTAGCTTCGACGGTAGGTACCGGCATCTTCGCCGATATGGTCACCGGCGACCAGTACCTGTCCATCATCCTGACCTGCAATCTCTACAAGGACCTCTATAAGGAGAAGGACTTCGAGAGCCGGCTCCTGAGCCGTTCGGCGGAGGATTCCGCCACTGTGACTTCGGTGCTCATCCCTTGGAATTCCTGCGGTATGACGCAGGCCACGGTGCTCAAGGTTCCGACCCTCGAGTACCTTCCGTACTGTTTCTTCAACCTTATTTCGCCGTTGATGTCGATCCTTGTCGCGGCGACCGGATACAGGATATACCGGCTTGCCACAGACAAGACGGTATCACAGGATTCGGTAGAATGACCTATAAGTGATAATACGCTCCGAGGATGCGCGCGAACCAGCTCGGCGGAAGGATGGCCTTGAGAGTCACCGAGAGACGCTGTTCGAGCGTGGAGATGATATAGTGATACCTCGGGCGCTTCTTCATTACGATCCTGGAAATCTTTGATGCGAGGTACTCCGGCTTGAGACCGGTAGTCTCGTCCTTCTCGATGCTCGCAAGCGAACGTGCGTATGTCTTGTACACCTCATACGCTTCGGGCGCCGCGACGCTCTTGCGTTGCGCGGTGAACGATGTCGCGAAGTCTCCGGGCTCGATGACGACGACCTTGATGCCGAAAGCCCTTGTCTCCAGGCGAAGGGCTTCGCAATAGCCTTCGATGGCAAACTTCGAAGCGGAATACAACCCCTGGAAGGGAAGTCCCATCAGACCTCCTATCGAGCTGAAACAGATGATCTTCCCTCCGCCCTGGCGACGCATCACAGGCAGCACATAATGGAGGAAACGCACCATCCCCATCCAGTTGACGTCCATCTGACGCTCCGCATCTTCGAGGGACGAGAACTCCAGAGGACCGCCGATGCCCATCCCGGCGTTGTTGATGAAGACGTCGATGCGCCCTTCGGCTTCGACTACCTGCCGCACGGCGGCCTCGCAGTCTTCGGCGGCCTGCGCATCGGCGCGGATGTAGGTGACTCCGGGCAGCAGGTCCACGGCCTTGCGGTGCGTGCCGTAAACCTTGTGCCCGTCGGCGCTGAGCCGCTCCGCCATGGCGCGGCCGAAGCCCGAGGTGATGCCTGTTATGAGGATGACCATGTCAATGGATGATTTCCAGCTTCTTGAAGATGTCCGTGAGCACTCCGACGGCGGTATCCACCTGCTCTATGCTGTGGGTGGCCATCAAGGCGAAACGGATGAGCACGTCGCTTTCCGGCACTGCGGGAGCGATGACGGGAGTGACGAAAACCCCCTGTTCGTATGCCATCCGAACGACAGTCATGGCCTTGAACGTATCGCGGACAAAGAGGGGGATTATCGGCGACTCCGTGTGGCCGGTATCGAAACCTGCGGCCTTGAAGGCCTGCTGTGCATGTCTCGTGACCTTCCAGAGATTCTCGCGGCGTTCCGGTTCGGAAACCATGATGTCCAAGGCTTTGGATGCGGCGGCGACCGCCGCGGGGGTCATGGAGGCGCTGAAGATCAGCGAACGGGAATTGTGCTTGAGGAAGTTGATGACTTCGTGGTCTCCGGCGATGAAACCTCCAAGGGAACCGAAGCTCTTGGAGAACGTTCCCATAATGAGATTGGTCTTGTCCGTCAAGCCGAAATGGCTGGCCGTACCGGAGCCGTTCTTTCCGATGACTCCGAGGGCATGGGCGTCGTCCACCATCACGCTGGCGTTGTATTTCTCGCAGAGCGCGACTATCTCGGGCAGCTTGGCGATGTCGCCTTCCATCGAATAGATGCCGTCCACCACTATGAACTTGTAGGCTCCGCGTGCGACGGCGCGGAGTTTCTTCTCGAGACCCTGCATGTCATTATGGGGGAACTTGCGTACCATGCTGAATCCCAGACGGCTGCCGTCGATGATGCAGGCGTGGTCGAGGGAATCAAGGAAGGTGAATCCTCCACGGAATCCAAGGCTGCTCACGACGCCTAGATTGACCTGGAATCCGGTGCTGTAGGTGACGGCTTCTTCCTTTCCTACGAATCTGGCGAGCTTCTCCTCTAGCTCCTGGTGGATGTCGAGAGTGCCGTTGAGGAAACGGCTTCCGGAACAGCTGGAACCGTATTTTTCAGTGGCCTTGATGGCCGCTTCCTTGAGCCGGGGGTCGTCGGACAGACCGAGATAGGAGTTGGAACCGAACATGAGCACTTCGCTTCCGTCGGCCATCTTCACGATGGGGTTCTGTCCTGAGGAAATAGGCCTGTAATAGGGATATATACCCTTAGCCTTCACTTCATCCGCGAGGGTATAGGCCGCACAAATATCGTTAAGCGTCTTCTTCATTTCGACTGTTTCGGTTTTCAGTACAGTTCGGTAAAGATAGACATTTTCTTTAAAAAGTCATTTCTTGCAGCTCATTTCTTGAACTTGGCCTAATTTTCGTATATTTGTCAATCCAACGAAAGGAATACACATGAAGTTTATCAAATATCTATCAGTCATGCTCCTAGCGCTGCTGGCCTTCCAGCCGCTGCGCGCAGACGGCGACAATTACAAGGAAGATCTTCGCAAGCAGCCCAAGACCCTCCATTACACTGATACCCTGCGTTCTCCCAACAAGCAGAAGCAGTTCCTCCGCGCGGTCGAGCTGGCTCCGAGCGTATTCGTTTACAAGGAGATCGTCTGGAAGGATGCATCGACGGTCACTGTCAAGGGCATGCGCTTCAATCCTTCGATGGACAATACCCTCAAGTGCGAGATCGTGGAGAACGATCCCGCGCTCGGCAAGCGCCTGAAGCGGCTCAATTCCGTCACGCGTCCCCTCAATGGAGTGGTGGACCTGACGGTCAGCTACCATCGCGTGCCAGCCGGAATAGCCGTGGATTATCTTATACAGAATATCAGCATTTTCGGCTTAGGCAGATCGTCTGACAAGAAAAACAAATAACCCATGACCCCGTTCAAAGCCGGTCTGTGCATACTGGCCGTTTTGTCGTCCCTCGCCGCTGCGGCCGGGGACTATGACCGTTATTATCAGGACCTTCCCATAAGCCTTGAGCAGCCGGCGCAGCCGCGCATCCCGGACCGGACGGTCCGGCTGACGGACTTCGGCGCCGCCGGCGACGGCGTCACCCTGTGTACGGAGGCTTTCGCCAAAGCCATCGACGGCCTGGCCGGAGAAGGCGGCGGTCACCTTGTAGTTCCTGCGGGGGTGTGGCTGACAGGTCCGATAGTGCTCAAGAGCTGCATCGACCTTCATCTGGAGCAGGGCGCCATTGTGGTGCTGACTCCCGACAAGCGTCTTCATTTCTCCTCCGGAGTGTATGAGGGCAGGGCCGACTCCGGCATTTATGCAGAGAAATGCCACGACATCAGCATCACCGGTGACGGTATCATAGACGGCAACGGTAAATACTGGCGTTATGCCAAGAGGGACAAGATGAGCGACACTGAATGGAAGGACCTGCTCAAGCTCGGCGGTTCCGTCCAGGATGACGGAAAGCTCTGGTTCCCGGACCATTTGAAGCATTTCAAGGACCTGACAGACAGCCCCGAAGCGGAAGAAGCCCTCAGGGCGCACCTTATCATCATCAAGCGCTGCGAGCGTGTCCTGATGCAGGGCGTTACCATCCAGAATTCTCCGCGTTTCCACGTCAATCCCACCCGCTGCGAGGACGTCATCCTGGACGGCATCACTGTCCGTTGCCCCTGGAATGCCCAGAACGGTGACGGCATCGACATCGGCAACAGTCAGAGGGTGCTGGTCGTCAACTGCCGGGTGGACGTCGGTGACGACGGCATCTGCATGAAGGGCGGCAGCGGCGAGAGCGGCCTTAAGGCGGGTCCCTGCCGCGATATCCTCATCCGCAACAATATCGTTTTCCACGCCCACGGCGGTTTCGTCATAGGCAGTGACTATTCCGGAGGAATGGAGAAGATCGTCGTCCGGGACTGCAGTTTCAGCGGCACCGACACGGGCTTGCGTTTCAAGAGCGCCCCCGACCGCGGGGGAGTCACGCGTGACATATATATCAGCGACATCACTATGAACGACATCCGCGAGGCGGCAGTCACTTTCCAGTGCGACTACTCCGATGTCACATACAAAGATCCGGGCGCGGCGAAGGTGCAGGATTTCATGCCGGACTTCTCCGACATCCACATCAGCCGGGTCGTGTGCCGCGAGTGCGCCGTAGGCGTTGAGGCGGCCGGCATACCCGGCATCGATGCCATCCACGACGTTACGCTGACGGACTGCGTGTTCTTCCATACCGGAGAGCCCACGGACATAGATGCCGCGACGGCGGACGTGCGTATGGAGAACGTCAGGTTCTTTACTTTCTGATTTTAATTCCCCGGGCTATGGTGTCATACTTTACTGAATGTGTCTTCGAATTCCTTGGAACGCTGGTCCTGATGCTGCTCGGTGACGGCGTCGTGGCCAACTGCAATCTCAAGGGAAGCAAGGGAAGCGGCGCCGGATACGTCGTCATAACTATCGGATGGGGACTTGCGGTGATGTGCGGAGTGTTCATCGCCGGTCCCGTCACGGGAGCCCATCTCAACCCTGCAGTGTCCCTGGGGCTCGCGGTATCCGGGAGCTTCCCCTGGGCCAAGATTCCCGGATACGTGCTCGCCCAGATGCTGGGCAGTTTCTGCGGAGTGTGCCTGGTGTATTGCTTTTACAAGGACCATTACGACATTACCGACGACCCGGATGCCAAGCTTGGGACGTTCTGTACCATGCCCGCCATTCCCAATCGCTGGCGCAACCTTTTCTGTGAAATACTGGGCACCTGGGTGCTCGTGTTCATCATCCTGGTGTTCTCTACAGAAGGGGAGACCCCTCAGGTCGGACTTGGATCGCTCGGGGCTTTCCCCGTGGCATTCCTCATAATGATAATAGGCATGGGCCTGGGAGGAACGACCGGCTACGGCATCAATCCCGCCAGGGACCTGGCGCCGCGTTGCGCGCATGCCGTGTTGCCCATCAAGGGCAAGCGCGACAGCGGCTGGTCCTATGCCTGGGTTCCGGTCCTCGGCCCGTGTACGGGCGCGGTCCTCGCCGCTCTTGCTTTCGGCCTTTTGTTCTAGATCGGTCGCTCATACATACACTTGACTACTTTTTTCCGAATTTTGAATTTTTTTTAAAAATTAATTCGTATATTGCGGAAGTGGTTAGTTAAAAGTGTATATTTATGAGTACTTCCAACGTCCCCAGAACCTCTTCAAAGGTTCAGGCCATGCCTGCATCAGCGATCCGCAAGCTCGTGCCTTTCTCCGAGGCCGCCGAGGCCTCAGGCGTCAAAGTCTATCATCTTAACGTCGGAGCTCCGGACATTAAGTCTCCGGACTGTGCCATTAATGCGGTCATCCGAAAATGCGAGGGGATGCACCACCTCTCCTATACCAATTCCGCAGGACTGATGGAGCTCAGGAAAGGGCTCGTAGAGAAGTATTACCGCAAGATCGGCATCGACCTCGATGTTTCCGAACTCCTCGTGGAGGTAGCCGGCAGCGAGGCCTTCGCAGTGGCGATGCAGATCGCTGCGGATCCTGGCGACGAGATCATCGTCGTGGAGCCTTTCTACACTAATTATCAGACTTTCGCATTTCTCAACGGCCTGACGCTCAAGGCTGTGCATACCGATATCCGCGAAGGCTTCAAGGTTCCGGACATCAGCGCCTTCGAGGCTCTCGTCACTCCCAAGACCAAGGCCGTGCTCCTTTGCAATCCCTGCAACCCTTCGGGCAAGCTCTTCACCAAGGACGAAATGATGAAGCTCGGCGATTTCTGCAAGCGTCACGGACTCTTCCTGATCTCGGACGAGGTCTATCGCGAGTTCTGTTATACCGACGAGCCCCATTTCAGCGCCATGAACATCCCCGGCTGCGAGCAGAATGTCATCCTGGTCGACTCCGTCTCCAAACGCTACAATCTCTGCGGCGCCCGCATCGGAGTCATCGCTTCGCACAACAAGGACGTAATGGCAGCGGCGCTCAAGTTCGCGCAGTCGCGCCTGTGTCCTCCCGTGTTCGGCCAGTATGCTTCCATCGGCGCTCTAGACACTCCGCAGGAGTATTTCGACGAGGTCCGCGAGGAGTATATCCGTCGCCGCGACACTGCCATCGAGGCGCTCAACGCCATGCCGGGAGTATTCACCCCCATGCCTTACGGCGCGTTCTATACCGTTGCCGAACTGCCGGTGGACAATGCCGAGGATTTTGCCAAATGGCTCCTCACTGATTTCCGCATGGACGGTGAGACCGTGATGGTCACTCCGGCCGCATCCTTCTACAGGACTCCCGGGATGGGCACGCATCAGGTGCGTATCGCCTACGTCCTCGAAGTTCCCGCACTCCGCAAGGCTATGAAGGTCCTTGCCGCCGCCTTGGAGGCATATCCCGGAAGGCTCAAGTAATCCCCATCTTTTCGGTATGATATACGACGTGGACATGATCCGGGCCCATTACGAAACGTATGGCGTCCGTGTGAAGGTGGCCAGGGCCGCCATGGCCCGGCCGCTTACGCTGGCCGAGAAGATACTTTTCGCCCATCTGTTCGAACCCGCCGACTGTCTGGAGAGGGGAGATTATGCATTCTTCCGCCCGGACAGGGTCGCGATGCAGGACGCTACTGCCCAGATGGCCGTCCTCCAGTTCATGAATGCGGGCAAGGACAGTGTATGCACCCCGACTTCCATCCATTGCGACCACCTCATCTGTGCGCAGAAGGGAGCGGAAACCGACCTGCCGGAGGCCTGCCGGGTCAACAAGGAAGTGTATTCCTTCCTGGAGTCCGCTGCTTCCCGTTACGGAATGGGATTCTGGAAGCCTGGTGCCGGCATCATCCATCAGATCGTACTTGAGAATTATGCTTTTCCCGGCGGAATGATGGTAGGCACCGATTCCCATACGCCCAATGCGGGAGGCCTGGGAATGCTGGCCATCGGAGTCGGCGGCGCGGACGCCGTGGACGTGATGGCCGGTATGGACTGGGAGCTCAAGGTTCCCAAGTTGATCGGCGTCAAGCTTACCGGCAGCCTCAAGGGATGGGCATCCCCCAAGGATGTCATACTGAAACTTGCAGGTATCCTCTCGGTAAAGGGTGGAACCAATTCCATCATAG
This sequence comes from uncultured Bacteroidales bacterium, assembly GCA_946405645.1. The sequence goes on along the minus strand of CAMJHW010000020.1, from coordinate 1,218 downwards.
AGTATTTCGGAGAAGGCACCAAGACCCTTTCCTGCACGGGAAAGGCCACTATCTGCAATATGGGAGCGGAAGTGGGCGCCACATGCTCCATCTTCCCCTTCGACGCTAAGATGGTCGCTTACCTCAAGGCCACCGGACGTGCTTCCGTCGCGACTATGGCCGTGATGAACGAGGAGCATCTGCGCGCTGACGAAGAGGTGATCGCCGATCCGGAGAAATACTACGACAGGGTGATCGAGATCGATCTTTCGTCCCTGGAACCGTATGTCAACGGCCCGTTCACTCCGGATGCGGCCTCTCCGCTGTCGGAGATGCCCGCAAGGGTGGCAGGGAACGGATACCCCAAAAAGATTGAAGTCAGCCTGATAGGCTCCTGCACCAATTCTTCGTACCAGGACCTGGCTGCCGCAGCGGCAGTCGCCCGCTCGGCTATGGCCGCGGGACTTAAGCCCCAGGCCCGCATCATCGTCAATCCCGGCAGCGAGCAGATAAGGCTCACTGCGGAGAATGACGGGCTCCTGAACACGCTCCGCGAAGCAGGCGCCGTCATAATGGCCAATGCATGCGGCCCTTGCATCGGTCAGTGGAAACGCAATGTTCCCGAGAAGGATGCCGCCAAGCCGAATACGATAGTAACTTCATTCAACCGCAATTTCGCGAAGCGCGCTGACGGCAACCCCAATACGCACGCATTCATCGTCTCGCCGCAGGTGGCAGTCGCACTCGCTTTCAGCGGGTCGTTCAACCTGCCTGAAGGCGTCGAGGCTCCTTGCGTGGATGAACTGCCCCCGCGCGGATTTGCGGCCGGGGCATCGGGCTATGTAGCCCCCGTACCCGGCAGCCCGGATCCGGAAATCGATCCTGCGAGCGAGCGTATCCAGCGTTTGGAGCCGTTCCCCGCGTGGGACGGTCAGGATTTCCGTTCACTGCCTCTGCTGATCAAGACCGCGGGCAAGTGCACCACGGACCACATCTCCATGGCCGGTCCCTGGCTACGTTTCCGCGGGCATCTTCAGAACATCTCCCGCAACCTCCTGCTGGGTGCAACCGACGCGTTCACCGGCGAGACCGGCGCAGATGTCGCCGGCAGGGCCGCTGCGCTCCGCAAAGCGGACGGCGGCAGCGTCATCGTGGCCGGCGACAACTACGGTGAAGGCTCCAGCCGCGAGCATGCGGCCATGGAACCCCGCTACCTCGGCGTCAAGGCCATCCTCGCCA